>JBCCSJ010000052.1:0-23610 GCA_039200505.1 Planctomycetota bacterium
GACCGGAGTCCTTCCCGACACCCGTTAGCATGATAAAACAGGAGCCGTATACGGACCCGTACGTACGGTTCTGTGAGAGGGATAAATCAGTGGAAAACCACTGATTTACCCTACTCGATGGGGGGAGTCACCGTCGAATATGCCGGCTAGTGTTGAATACTGATCCATTCGGGTCCACCCACCCCACAGATATTTACATCAGGCATCACACATCCATGCATAACGACTATGTTGCAATGCTGATGTGACTTCCTCAAAATTAGAGATAACTTGCTCAATAGGGCGACTTTCCAGTTTTTGAAGCGAAACGTCTGGCGAAAAATTTGAAAGGCCGAGAAAGCCGATTACTTTTTTGAATCCAACCATTGGTTCGTTTTCGAGATCGGATTCATATTCAATCCATAATGCGTCCAGACCTAATTCTGAAAATGTCGTTTCAGTGCGACGATAAACTTGATCAATGTCATCGAAGCATTTCAGGATCGATCGATTTCGACCTCCCAAAGATATCTTTTCAACATCCAAGGCAAACGGCCGGTAGTCAGTTTTGTTTGAGGCGGTTGCAACATGCCATTGTCCCGTGATCTGACCTCGGGCAACGGAGATCGCCTGCCGCAAATAGTTTCGGCGGCGAAGTACAATCCATTTGTGAAAGCCCAATCGTTTCAGTTCATTCAATAACGACTCAAGGTCAAGATGGAGACCGTTCTCATCGAGATGTTGAAACTTGGTTTCAATACCAGTGCATTGGCCACCTTTTAATTGATCGGCTAGTTTGGCAAGCTGGACGCTGGAGGGTAACGATTCGTTAGATTCGTGAGCTTCATGAAATACCTCTCCCAGCCATTTGATTTGAGGATGGGAGTTGAGCATATTTCCGAGGACGGTACTGCCGCACCGACCAAAGTGAAAACAACAGGCGTTTTCTGCCTGTTTGGGTTTCAGCAAATTGCGAAAAATGCTTTTCAAAGAGTTAAGCAGCATTCAGGTAAGGTTGTCAATTCCGATGACGAACTTGTCAGGATCCAATTTCAACCAGTTCACAAATTCTGGTGAAACTCACTGTCGGTAATGAATCTCGCCAGAAATCTTTGGCTCATGTTTAGCTCAAGAAGCAGCCACAACCGCTGGCCCCACCAGTCGAAGGATCCTAATTTTATAAGCAAAGCCTCAACCTCTAATTAGCCATCGGCACGTAAGGGATGTCGTCGTTGGGTCCTGATGCTGGGTTAGAGTTGGACGACTTGGCTTTCGAAAACAGGCGGTAAACCATGTAAATCGAGCCGATCGCGACAATCAAAAGAGGAATTCCAATTAACGGCCGAACCGCGATCCAGGCTACGGCGATCGTCGTCGCTGAAACGCAAACGCCTAATAAGGCCGCAACAAAAAACGCAAGTCCTCGAGTCATGGAACCAAGAAATGGAATGATATCTGAAAATACAGCCAGCGGAGACATGATTAAAAAGAATCCGACACAGCAGACGACAAGTCCAATGACCCGAAGAACCCAGGCCAAAACGATGTTTTCTTGTTGAAACCGCTCAAACATTTTTTCGGCGGTAAACTCGCCCACGTAAAGCTGTTGAATCTGTTCGCCGTTGGGAACCGTGTAGGCATCGAATGAATTTCCGACTTGCTGGGCTACGAGACTCACCTGTGTCGGGTTTACGACTTCAAACTGGATTCGTTGATCGCCGATGTTCGGATTTTCCGGATCGGGTTGACCGGTCTCGGACCAATAAACATGATTGCCGCTTAGTAGGATCTGATCTTTCAATTCCGAATCAACGTTTTCTAGTTTTTCGGCATCCCAGGGAAGTTTTTCCCACTGGATGATTTGCGAAACGAGCACATCGTTAAGCTCGTACGCCCCGACGGTTACGTGTTCGGCTACGAAGGATTGATCGGTGAATTTTTGAGGCGGGTTTTCATGACCCGCTTTTTCTTCGAATGAGTCGCTATCCTCGCGACCGTCTTCCCATTTTTTTACATAAGAATATTCTGTCACTCTTTCTTCGCCGCCGCCCAATTTTTTCTTTTTGCGAGTCTTTGTTTTTTCAACCCATTGATACATTTCGACGTTGCGTCTCATCTGAATGGCTTGAGCTTGAACGGCAAACTCATCATCCTGCAACTGTTCTTCAGTATTTGCCTGGGCGGTCAGGTGCACCAAAGATTCGTTGAGTGATGAGTTGACACTGTTGGGGTCTGAGACAGTTTCAACCAGTTCGGCGCCTTGCTGGAGACCTTGGGTTCGATGAATGGTTCGATATTCATTCCAGCCCAAAACGATGACAGAACCAGGGATCATTAGGATCCCGATAAAGACGCCAATGATGGCGTTTTTCATCCTCGAAAACCAACTTTCATTTTCGGTTCTGACAACCATGGTTTCGCTACCTCGATGGATTAAGAAAAAAATCGTCCGACTATTATTCGGTTCAAGTTGATTGGTTTAACCAACGATTCGTTGGATCAATGATTGAGATATTTGACCTGATTCCGCCGGTTGTGCAACTTTTGTTCAAAAAAATCGTCGGTCGGGCAATGCTCGCCAAAATGCGGTAAGATTCCCCAATCGACCGTTTTTTAAATGCGGGCCTCTAACAAATTTTGATCATTGATCGCCGGAAAAACTCGGCTGGTCAATTTCATGGGCTTGAATGGACAAAACACGATGTCCCATCTTTTAGAATTTAGAATACCTCAATGTTAAGACCTCGAAAAAAATATACGATTTATCATCTGCAAAAACTGAAGGGCAAAAGGTGTTTGACTCATATCCACGTCAAATCACCGGATGAGGCTGCCGCAGCCGAAGCCGCTGGTGTCGATTTGATGAGCTGCAGCTTCGACTCTCCCGAAGCCCAATCGCGACTTCCGGCGATCATCGCTGCCGCTCCCAATAGTTTTATATCCTGCGCGACTCCCCACGGCATGGCCACCGGTGAAGAAGCGATTCGCGTTGCGTTTCGGGCACTCGAAATCGGAGCCAGTTCGGTTTACTGTTCGGCAAGCCCGAAGATCATTGAAGCCATGGCCAACGAACGAATTCCGGTAGTGGGACATTTAGGGATGATTCCGCGACACGTTACCTGGACTAATTTCCGTGCGATTGGAAAAACGGTGACTGAAGCTCAGGATCTTTACCGTCAATTAAAAGATCTTGAAAACGCTGGAGCCTACGCAGCGGAATTAGAAGTGGTTCCCGTCAAGCTTGCGAGCTGGCTTTGCCAACAGACCCCGATGATTTTGATGTCACTGGGATCTGGTCCTGGCTGTGATACACAATTCCTTTTTTCCGACGATATTTTGGGTGACTACGACGAACGGTTGCCTCGACATGCCAAAGCGTATCGCGATTTTAAATCGGAATTGACCCGCCTTCAAAACGAGCGAATCGCTGCATTCGGCGAATATATCGAGGACGTGAAAAGCGGTCAGTTTCCTTCGATGTCAAATCTGGTAGATGTGGATGAAAAGACATTTGAAGCGATGAAATGTGCGATTCTGGATTCCGATTCCTGATGGTGAACGTCATCTCGTTAGTGCAGTCGCTTGATATAACGTTTTGAATTAGAGTGCCTCGATGAAACCCTACACGGTCCATGTTGATATTGATTTGCCCAGGGAAGAAGTTCTTCAGCGATTCGACAACGTAGAAAATATGTACCATTGGCAAAATGGTCTGGTGAGTTTCCAACATCTCAGCGGCGAACCTGGTCAGGTTGGATCCCGGTTGTTACTCGTTTACATCAACGGGAAACATCGGATTGAGTTGACTGAGACGATTACCCATCGCAATCTACCGGACGAATTCGACGGGAAATATGAATGGGGTGGCGGGTCGAATACGCTCAAGAATCGATTCATTGAATTGGGGCCTCATCGCACTCGCTGGGAAAGCACCTGCCATTACGAAATGAAGTCGTTGATGATGAAGGTGATGGCTTGGTTGATGCCTGGAAAATTTAAAGAACAGAATCAAAAGTTTCTTGACAATTTTAAAGCTTTTTGTGAACACGGAATCAGCGTCCGGGAAACGGTGTAGTGTTGGAATTCCGTTCACGGTTCTCATTTGACTGTCTACGGATCCAATTTTAAAAAATCAGCTGACTGGCAATATTTGTTGGTTGTGTCAAATTGGCTCCGGAGAAGCCCGCTTGCCGAGCGGGACCCGATGTTTCGGCCCAATGTAGATAGTTGGGTAGGGATTTATTTATTCTGAAAAGCACCTTTTGGCAAAGGTGCCTACGGCTGTACGTCCCGCTTGCCGAGCGGGACCTGATGTACGAAATGGTAACGAAGAGAGAATTTTGTTTTGGGTATTTCGCCCTTTCAGGGCTGGTTGTCGGGGTTACCAGGGGTACCCAGGGCGTTGCCCTGGGCTGAATTATTAAAGCCCTTTGGGCTTCGAGTACGTCCTGCTTGCCGAGCGGGACCTGAAGTTTCCAACCAATGTAGATATCTGGGTAGGGATTTATTTATTCCGAAAAGCACCTTTTGGCAAAGGTGCCTACGGCTGTACGTCCCGCTTGCCGAGCCGGACCTGAAGTTTCGACCCACATAAAAAGAACCAGCTGCTATATGACGATCGGCTCAGTTGTCATGCACGAAAACGTAACTGCGACGATAGCTGGCGACAGCAACGCTTTTGTCCACTACGATAAAGTCGTTCTTTGGAACCGAACCCATTCAAGAAATTGCAATCCCCATCGACGGCGAAATGACAGACTCATCCAGCGAAATCAAAACCCAGGCTACCAATTCATCGTTGGTTTCCAGATATCGTAACTTAAGAATATGGCCAGCCATCGTGCTGTTGATTGGGATGGTCTTTTTCCGTTATGCCCATCAACTGGTCGAAGATGGACCGGCATGGATCTGGATGTCTTCGGCGTTTGGACCTGCCTTATGTGGATTATTGATCCTCGCTTGGTGGGTGTTGCTAAGTCGAGCGACGATCACTGAGCGAATCGGCGGGACGTTGGCTTTGATTGGTCTGGCTGCACTGGCGATTGGTTTTTCGCATCCAACCATGATCGGGCCTGCCATTCCGGTGATCGTGATTCCGCTTGCGACGATGGCATTTGCAATTGGCGCGATTTTGACCAGTCACTGGAAAAGTTTTCAACGTACCTGGGTTGCCATCGCGCTGGCTACCATCGCGTTGTGCTATACAGCGCTGCTTCGCAATGACGGGATGTGGGGCGATTTTTCGGCTCAGTTCTCTTGGAGGTTTGTCCCATCGATCGAAGAGCAATTGGTGGAGTCCAATGTCAACTTTCAGGGAATCAAGTTGGAAGAATCTGAGCTTGCATCGGAACTAGATTCGATGCTCGAGAATGCTGAGTGGCCTGGATTTCGTGGCCCGCTTCGCGATGGGGTACAGCGCGGGACCTCAATTTCGCTCGACTGGGAACAGAACCCGCCCGAACAAGAATGGCGAATTTCGGTTGGCCCGGGTTGGGGCGCTTTTATAGTTGCAGGTGATTTGCTGTTTACTCAGGAACAACGAGGAAAAATGGAATCGGTGGTCTGCTATTCGGCTACGGATGGGAGGCAAATTTGGATCCGCAACCTTGAGTCGCGTTTTGAGGATCCACTCGGCGGTCCCGGTCCAAGAACGACGCCTGAGTTACGCGGAGATGATCTATTTGTCATGGGTGCGTCAGGTAATCTTGCCAAACTGGATGCCAAGAATGGGAACGTGAAATGGGAAGTCGATGTTCAACAGCTTGCCGGTAACGATGAACCGCCAACGTGGGGATACAGTTGCTCGCCTGCGGTGAATCAGTCAGGCGAACTGGTTGTTGTCTATGGAGGTAAGGGAGGTGAAAACGGATTGCTGGCATTCGATACTGAAAATGGCGAATTGGTTTGGTCAGCCAATGCGGGAGACTTTAGTTACGGGTCACCTCAATTTTTGGATGTCCAAGGAAAACAGACGTTAGCTCTGTTGTCCCAATCAGGGCTGCAGTTGTTCGAGCCTCAGACAGGCGAATTGGTACTTGATTACGATTGGCAACACGAAGGATATCGCGCATTGCAGCCGTATGTCGGAGGTAACGGTGCCGTATTGATTCCTACCGGATTGGGCACCGGAACGCGACGAATCGATTTACAGGGGGACCGTGATGAAAGTCTTTCCGCGAAAGAAATCTGGACAACCCGGGCTCTCAAAGCAGATTTTAGTGACCTGGTTGTGTTCGAAAATTACGTCTACGGTTTTGATGGAGGCATCTTTACCTGTCTTGATTTTGAAACAGGTCAACGTCAATGGAAGGGTGGCAGATACGGCAAGGGGCAAGTTTTATTGGTTGAAGATTCAGGTGCCTTGATCGTGGTTACGGAAACCGGCGACTTGGTTCTTTTAAAAGCGGATCCATCGAAACATGTTGAATTAGCTCGCGTGAAAGCGTTGGAAGGCAAAACGTGGAATCATCCAGTTTTGGTTGGCGATAAACTCTACCTTCGAAATTCTCAAGAAGCAGTTTGCCTGAAAATCAAGCTAAGCCCAAATTCATAGCAAATCGCGATCGTTGTAAGTTGCTTTTGCGGTAATGTAAAACTAGGTCGGTTTGGGTTTAGCGACGGACCTGAAATTACTGTTAGCAGAGTACGTTCTGCTGATCCATTAGGTCTTTCCAGATGCAATGAAGGGAATTGCCCGGGGCAAAAATATTTTGCCTCGTTTGAGGCTGTCATCATCAGAAAAACGCCGAAAGTACAGCACGAAGAGCTTTTTTTGAAACTGAGCAATCGCAGCACCAATGCTACTCTCAGTTTGATTGCGTAAATCATCAAGAATCGTACCACTCGCCACGGACACCGATTTTCAATCGTCAAAACTTTTGAAACGGTCGGAGACGAATGCCCAATTTGTCTCGAACGAAATAACGGGGCATCTTTTCAAGCGGTGTTGGGGAAAACAAACGAGGATCGACCGTGAGGTGATTCGACTTCACCCCCAGTTTTACCGACCAAAATACGCTTTTCGGAAAGTAAATCCAGAATTGTTTGGAATCGGGAATCCGCCATTCTGAATGTTTTTTGTGTTATTCCATCCCGAATTAGGAATAGGTTTCTGATGGCAAAAATCTCTTCTGCCCACCAACTCTTCTCATGAAATGACACCGACCTGACTCTTCTGGAAGCTTTTGATGAACCCTTTTCGCCCAGCTGAAAACATCTTTTTAAAATCCGTGGCTCTATTCCGGAACCATACTCGTACCCAATCCAAATTTCCTCTTAAAAGGGATTCAAAAGACCGGCACCAAAGACTCATTTACAACTCATTGGAACCAAAGAACCTCCTCACGACCGTGCCTTTGCCTTTTGCCGGAAGTGGATTGTTTCAGGTTCATACCAATCAGGGGCGAGTCAGCCAATTTAGCTTGGATCAGAACCAATTCGAATCGGCCGAGAACATGGTTGGTCAGAAATTTGAAGCGGCAGGATTTCGCCAGATCGACAGTTTTGCCTACGGACTAGCGGCCTCAAATCACGAGCTTGTCAAAATAGGGGCCAACGGAGCGTCGGACACGATAGGTTCTGTATCCGGACTGCCTACTGATCAAGGGAACTATCTTGCTGGCGATTTTGCCAGCGATGGACTTTTTTACGTCAAAAACGCAACACAAAACGATCGCATCTATGGAATCAACGTTGATACGATGGCGGTCGAAAATACGATTTCGCTTTCCCAGCCTATAACCAATGTGTGGGACTTTGCTTTTAACAAGGCCGATCAAAAGTTTTACACGTCTCGGCGGTATCTCGAAAACACTTTGATTTCGATTGACATGAATGGAAACGTCGATGTGATCGGTGGAACTGGTTTGTCGCGATTGACTTTTGGAGCGATGTATTCGGATATCATTGGAAGTATCTTTGGGACAGTAAACCATACTGGCAACGTCTACAAATTCGACTTGGAATCCGGGGCGGCAACTTATTGGGCCTCTGGACCGACCACTGGTGCCAATGATGGATTTTCCGATCCGTCGCAGCAATTTGAATTCAATCCCATTGCCGGGAAAGATATCTTTGTTCGCTACAACCTTGATCCATTCTCGGGAAATCTTTTGGGCGACAATGGTCTTGGATTAGATGTTGCAGGCGATGGATCGGCAGTGGTGATCTCCGAAGTCAACACTCAGGCTTCTAATCTTGATGTTCCGCTGACGCTTCCATCCGGTGCTGCACTGACAGTTTCACCGGACGGCAGCTTTAGTTACGACCCTCAATCGGCGTTTACAGTGTCCGATATGCAGGCCGGGATTTGGGATAGTTTTACCTACGAGATTCAAGACAGCAATGGTTACAAAGTAACTGCGACCGTTGATGTTGGATTTTTTAGCGGTGCCGCAACAGTGAACCTGGATCATGTTCAGGGAGACGGTGGAAATGGAGGCGAAGGCTACCTCGTTCGGAAAACTGATCTTTATGCAGATCATCAGGTTGTGGTGGCAGACTTGGGCGATATCAACGGGGATGGAATAAGCGATCAAATCATTGGTGCCCCGGAAAGCAGCATCTCGTCCTACTGGTCGGGGGAAGCGTTCGTTGTTTTTGGGCAGGCAAATCCAGCCGACCCGAACTTTAAAACGGACTCTCTTCGGGTTGCCAATGGAGGCGATGGAACAAAGGGCTTTGTACTTTGTGGCGACAATTTAAATGACTTGACTGGATTCGCCGTTGCCGGCGGAATGGATGTCAACGGGGACGGAATCAACGATATGGTGATTACTGCCCGAGACGCAGAAAATAACGGAAAATTCAACAATGGACGAGTCTACGTTTTCTATGGACGTTCAAGTTATCAGGCCGAATTCGATCTAGAAATTCTGTTGATGGAAAACGGGGGAGATGGATCCGAAGGGTTTGTAATCCATGGCATGAATTCCCACGATCGATTTGGTGAATCGGTAGAACTTGGAGATCTTAACGGGGATGGGCTCGGAGATCTGATTGTTGGTGCGACCGATGCTGAAGGCAGCGTTGGTATTAACAATGGAGAAGTCTTAATTCTTTATGGAAGTTCGGCAGGTTTCGTTGCTGAAATCGAAGCGACG
This sequence comes from Planctomycetota bacterium, assembly GCA_039200505.1. GTDB lineage: Bacteria > Planctomycetota > Planctomycetia > Pirellulales > Pirellulaceae > Mariniblastus. The sequence goes on from JBCCSJ010000052.1 coordinate 9,081, forward strand.
TCGCTGCTCGCGGCCAATGGAGGCGACGGGACTGCAGGGAGTATCATCCGGGGTGCGGCAGACCACGATTTTTTGGGGTCTGACCTAGATGTGGGAGGCGACTTCAACGGCGACGGAGTCGTTGATCTCGTGATCGGAGCCCCTAATCATGACAACGGTTCGGTTGATACCGGAGCGGTTTACATCGTGTACGGCACGAATCAGTCCTTGTCTGCAGAGGTTGATCTATCGGCAACTCACGCCGGGATCGATGTGTTGTTGGGCGGCCATCAAAGCGAACTGGCGGGAACTTCTGTTTCGGCGGCTGGTGATTTCAATGGCGACGGGTATGAAGACTTGCTTGTTGGTGCGGTCGGAGCCACCGTCGAGGATCGCGATTTTTCCGGAAGAGCCTATCTGGTTTATGGAAGCCAAAGTGGTTTCCAATCCGGTTTCCAATTTTCTGATTTGACGAGTGTTTCGGCGGATGGAACCCTTGGAATGGTGATCAACGGAGCGGCTTCATCGGACTATTTGGGGAATTCCGTGTCCGATATTGGAGATTTCAATAACGATGGATTCTTCGACATCGCCGTTGGTGCGAGATCCGCGTCCAGGTTTGGTCTTCAATGGTCAGGAGAAGCGTACATTCTGTTTGGCAATGATGATCAGGATGCTGTTTTTGAAGTCGGCGATCTTCGATCCGAATACGGTGGTGATGGTTCGGAAGGACTTGTGATTTCCGGCCGACGGTACTCCGATTCAATTGGAGACGACCTAATGGCCGCCGGAGACATTAATGGAGACGGATTCGACGACATGGCCGTGACGGGGCACCGAGTCAATCCGAACACGGATAAACAATGCTACGGAGAAACTTATTTTATCTTTGGATTTGATAACGAAACGGAAGCTTAATAAGTATCCCGTCGTATTGATTAGTCTTTCGGTTTGACGACCACCAAGTAAATAAGTTCTCGCAGTTCTTTCTGACTGGCAAGGACGCCGTCATCCAAAAAGAATCGAAATGTGGAATCGCCACTCTCAATCCGGACATTGTATTGAAACGCGTCTTTCATGTTGTCGCTGCGTTGGACACGCTCAATTTGATTCCACTGAGTCTGTTTGACGATTTGATCCAGTTTCGTCAAATTTTCGGGATCCATCTGCCAGCTTTCATCCGGCTGGCGGGTGGAAGTTCGGCTGACTTTTCCGTACGAGTCGACCGTGGTCGCGATATTGGCTCCTGCGAAACCGCCGGTTGTGGTGACTTTGATTCGACGAAACTGAGCCTGGGTTTCTCGTTTCTTATCCATCGCTCGTTCTCTTCGGTTAAGCCGCCCAATTCTGGCATCCACGATCCTGTCCCTAACATTTCCGCCCAAGTAATTCTCACTGGAAATGTCCAATTCGGCGGGCAGTCGGGTGCGGGGTTCTGTTCGCGAAATCGGATTGGACCCAGACAGCGGCAACAAAGTCTCGACTCGTAACACCATTCGGTCCGCTACGTCAGATCCTTGGACTCGGTTTAACTGGCCCGTTACCCGCACCAGGTTAGGTTGATTTCGTAGGATGGCTTCGAATTGGCGGTTGCCTTGGACGTCTAGTTCCCAAGTAATTCCACCGCTGGTGATCACCGTCCCAATGGTTTCGTTGCCGACCGCTGTGATTCCGGTCGTGACTTTACCGATCATTTCAACACTAATCGCAGGAGTATATCGTTGATTCGGTTCCGAAGACGCAATGGAATTGTTGAGCGGTAAGGACCGGTTGATGGAGGATGACGGTGTGCTTTGACCTGATGGAATGGAACTGGGCTCCAGCAGTTTTCCTCTGACACTGATAATTCCTCGACGGGGAACAACCAAAAACAGAAATCCAAATCCATCGCCCGACGCCCTAGTGGCCGCGACGTCGTAAATCAGATCACCGTTTTTGACCTTCAATTCATTGGTAAACAGATTGTTAGGACCGCCCGCCGTTTCTACTATTACCAAGTTTCGACGAAAGTCAATTTTTGGAAGCTGTTTTGCAGGATTCCATGAATTCCAAATGGCAGCCCAATCTTCCTGTCGGGTGATGAACCCGGATTCGGGTGCTAGTTTTCGAAGAGGCAAGTTTTCGTTTTTACCGGTAAATTTATTTTGCGGCACGATTTCTTGAACAGGGATCGACTGGGCAACCGCTTTATCATGGTATAGAAAAAGAAAGCTTGTCAGTCCTACCACACAGGCAAAAAAGCGATAGGCTCGATTAAGTGATCGAGGAATCATGGCAGTCTCCAGTTGTTCGGTATCGCTTCCCTCAGATCCATTGTAGACCTACGTTCATTGCGTAGGATACATTTGTTGGCGAATTGGAAATTTTAGGGCGGATCTTAGCAAAATTGAGATAATGGAACCGATCGAAATTTTGCAGACGCTGTTTGGTTACCCCGATTTTCGCAATCGGCAACGCGAAATTATTGAACGTGTGCTGAGGGGACAACATTGTCTTGTCATCATGCCAACTGGGATGGGAAAAAGCCTATGCTTTCAGGTACCGGCCATCCATCTAGCCCAGCAGACGCGTCTGCAGACTGACAAGCCGCCTCTGACGTTGGTCATTTCCCCTTTGATCGCACTCATGAAAGATCAAGTGGATGCGTTGGTTCAAAAAGAAGTGTCGGCCGCATTTGTCAATTCTTCGCTGACTCGTGAAGAACGTTTGGATCGTTACCGCCGGATCAACCAGGGCGAATACGATTTACTTTACGTGACTCCGGAGAGGTTTCGAAAACCTGATTTTTGCCAGATCATTGCAAACCGAAAAATCGTACTGATGGCCGTTGATGAAGCTCACTGTATCAGCGAATGGGGACACGACTTCCGGCCTGATTACACCCGGGTCGGAGAGATCAGAACTCAGATTGGTTCGCCAACCACGATCGCTTTAACAGCCACAGCGACTCCCGACGTTCAAGCTGATATTGTTCGCCAGCTTAATTTACAACCTGAAACCGTTGAGTTGTTCCACGCGGGGATCGATCGACCTAACCTTTCACTGGATGTAATGCAGGTGTGGGACGATTCGGCCAAGCTTGAGATTGTCGTGGAAACCAGAAAAAAGATTGCCGGTTCCGGGATCGTTTATTTTACATTGATCCGAAAGTTGATGGAATTTAGCAGCCTACTTTGGGATCAGAACATTCCTCATTTGATCTATCATGGAGATCTGCCAAGAGTTCGCCGAAAAGCGCTGCAGGATTCATTCATGAAAGAAGACGGCCATCTGGTTTTGGCAACCAATGCGTTCGGAATGGGCATCGATAAACAAGACATTCGATTGATCCTTCATGCAGACATGCCGGGTTCTCTGGAAGCGTACTACCAGGAAATTGGAAGGGCCGGTCGGGATGGGCTCAAGTCGATTTGTTTGCTGATGTACGACGAACGCGACCTTGCGACCCAGATGGAATTCATGCAGTGGAGCAACCCGGATGCTGAATTTTATCGGCGTGTTCACGATTATTTAAAATACGATACTGAGCAAGTAAATTCGTTTGGCTTAGATTGGCTTCGAGACAAACTGGTTCATAAACAGAAACACGATCGACGCCTGGAAACCGCATTGGCGATGTTGAAACGGTGGGCAGTGATTCAAGGCACCATCAATCCGCTGCGCATCGATCAGGTTTTCGACTTACCGGATCAATTGAAAGATGAACAGGCATTGAATGCCAAGCGAAAACGAGACCAAACCAAGTTGCTGTCGATGCTGAATTACGTGAAATACACAGGAGACCGACGCCATTTTTTGTTGGACTATTTCGGTTTGAGCCCAACAAAGTAGCACTGCTCTCCGAGCGGTTGAGCCGGCTTAAACATGTCGCCGCTTTGTAGCTAAAACCGAAGACGTTTGCATGTTTTTACAATCTAGTTTTAGGTTGCCGCCATCTCGGAATCTTTCTTGTCGGATTCTGCAGACTTGGATTCCTTCTTTTTAGAATCGTCTGAACAGGAAACATCTTCGCGCTTTACCGTCAAAAAATAAGTCAGCGCCGCGATGATCGTGCTGATCCCCACTCCGTAGTAGGCAATCTCTTTAGAACCGTCCCAGGTTACCGCTCGACCAACGAAGGAGATGGCGACGACTGTGATTGAGGCTTTGATCAAGAGAATTTTGAGCTGATCAAATTCGGAAATTTTGAGCCAACTGGGTAGCCAATTCAGGCGGCTCACAAATAGCTCATGCAATCCCAGTCCCAGCATTTCGATCACGAGTCCCAAAAAAATAAGATCGACTGCCTTCAAAACTTCTTGGACAAATTTTCCTTCACCTTCGTAATGTTTCATCACCATCTCAAATGACATCACACCCTGATAGGTGCCGAAAGTCAAAACGCCCGCACCTAGCAGTATGCAAAAATAGGCGGCAACAAAACCGGATATTCTTAAAAGAAAAGCAGGAATCAGTTCAATCTTCATGGTTGTCGATCTTTCAGCGACCAGCTTGATACGATTGGCACCACCGTGGCCGCAGTTTGATTGCCAAACACACTATTTCGCATGGGATGAGGCCGGATTGATTGGTTCACGATGCGAGCTTAACCCATTGTTTCAACCGGTATCCAATTGCGATTTGAAACGAATCCATTGAAAGCAATCACTGTGCCAGTGGTTTGAATGTCTTAGGATTTAGAATTGTCGAAGCTCGATTGGCATCGTTCATGCACTACCGATATTACCCACTACGAAATTTAGAATCGGAGATACGTCATGAACGAAAATCAAAAACACTTTAAAGAAATTCTCGAATCATTCAGCACTGCAATGTTGATTACCGTCGGGTCCAATGGGAAACCGCATGGTCGGCCTATGCAAGTCGCCCATATCGATGACGCACAGACCGTCTGGTTTTTTACCAATCTAAGCTCGGAAAAAGTCGGCGAAATTTTAGACAACTCGACCGTAGGAATAACCATGCAGGGAGGTGGTAAGTTCTTGTCGCTCTACGGAACAGCCAAGATCGAAAATAACCAGCAGGTCATCGATCAACTGTGGACCGACACTAACAAGGTCTGGTTTCCTGAAGGGAAGGACTCGCCCATGGTCACCCTGATTGCTGTCGATCCATCGGAAGGAGAATACTGGGATGTCAGTGGTCTGACCGGGATCCAATATCTTTACGAAGCTGGTAAAGCTTACTTTCAAGAAACAGGTATCGATACCCAAGGGTTAGATGTGAACGAAAAAGTGAAGCTGTAAAAGCATACTCTTTCGAATTTGGCCGGGACTTTTAACCAGCTCCGGCCATATTTTTATCCGTTGCCAAAAAACTATTGCGGGTTTTTTGCTGCGATCAGTCGTCGACTTTTGGAGTGGTATTGCGATGCCACGACTTCGAAGCGGTAGATCCTGTTTATTTAAGGGAATCGAGTCTGACCACGTTTATCGTGATCGAAACAGCCGCAAACTTCTTCGAGAAGAACTTGGACGAAGAAGGCCACTGCCGGGTTGTCGAGTCGATAAATCGATCCTTCGTCGGACGGTATTTCCATAAAAATGAAGCGGGCGGTTGGGACGTGATTCGATGGGCATGCTCTTGATGATGTCTCGGTCTTTGCCCCGAGCAATGGTATAGGGATACCAATCGGAACCGATACTTGCGTTGGCGGATACTGGATCTCCGGTGAATCCAACAACGAAAATGAGAAAAGCAAAACTAAGCGGCGTCAAAAGTTTCATGCGATACTCTCGTTCTTTGTTTCAGGCTTGCAGGCGATCAAAGTCGTCAGTGATCTTGATTCGTCAACAACGTTGAAGCAAGCTATTCTTGCTCATTTTTCAAATATCGAAAGTTGCAGTTACCGGTCTTGATGGACAATCAAGCAGCCGTTGCAATCCCAAGACTTTTTCCAACCCGTTCGAGCATGGCTCGCTCTTCGGGTGCGACGTTTCCATCAGCCATGGCAATCTCGGCGAGATAAACCATCACTTTATCCTTTTGATCGTCGTCGAGAGCATCTTTGAGCATTGAGGCGAGATCCTCAACAGGCGGCAAATCTTTGCCATGCATTACCACCATTCGAAGAGCTGCTTCGTCAAATTCCCCGAAAACTTCATCCCCCGCCTTTTCGGCTGCTAACAATTCCGCTTCCTCGACTTGTCCGTCAGCAAGAATCATGCTGGCCGCTAAAGCGAATCCAACGGACTGGATATCGACAACTTGAGGGTTATCCGGTAACCCTAGCTGCTTCAGCTTTTTCGCAACCGCTTTTTTATTTTCGCCGATGAGACAGGCTCGAATCACGTTATAGACGATAAAAATTGGATTAAGGATAAATGCAACGACGCTGAACCAACCGATCAATGCCGACAATCCCGCCTCGCCAAACATCTTTTTGCGAACGCAGGAAGTACATCCGATGAAAGACTTTGAGCCAACCAGGTAGGCGGCTATCAATCCTCGAACGTAAGGCGCCGTAGAAACGGTTTCCAATTCGCGATCATGACAGTAGGGACAGGGGTATCCGGGCAAAGAGCTACTCATCGAGGCAATAGACCGTGAATGGATCGTTGATTAAGAGAACACCAGGCAAAAAAACACAGGGTTTGTATGAAAAGCTCGGCAGCGACTTGTCTGATTTATAACAATTTTCTAAATGATTGCAATTTTCAGGTCCCGGCCCGGAATCCGTTGGGGCTGGAACATCAAATAAATATCCGGATGCGGTTGACTCTGAACTGAAAAAATCGGATAGACATCCAGAATACTACGCGTGGTAGTCCTTCTGCGGCAAAACTTCGCAGCGTTTTATCTTGCTCAAATACGACTTCAGTCCATCCTGGGTGCCGAAAAAGATGTACGATTTTGATGACGAATCAGAATTTGATGATGAATCGGGAACCGCACAGATCAATGATTCCGCCGGTTACATTTGCGACAGCTGTGGAGAGGAGATTGTGGTGCCGCTCGACTTCAGCGAAGGGACTCAACAAAAATATGTTGAGGATTGCCCCGTTTGTTGTAATCCAAATTTAATCTTCGTTGAGTTCGATTTTGAGGGAGTGCCCCGAATCTGGAGCCAGCCCGAACAAGACCACTGAGTGCAGCAGTTTAGAATGGATCATGCGATTTTGTGGGATCCGATTTTCCGTATTACCTACCGCTGGGGAATTTTGTCCAGTCCGGATAGGTCGGACGATCTTGGGCGTCTTTTCCGCCTCGACGCCCGGGAGGAATCGGTGGTGCCAACATCAAAACAGAATTGAGTTGATCTCGAATTCGTTGGACACTGTCATCCGTTGAATTCGCCAAATCTGTCGCCTCGTTTAAATCAGATGGCACTCGGTACAGCCGACCATCGTCGTAAAGTTTATAGTCGCCTGTTCGAACAAATTGGCCAGGCTTTTTGTTCCAGTAAGGTTGATAGTGGCAAAAAACCCAATTGCGGACATTCCCTGTTTGGCCGTTGAGTTGTGGGAAAAAGCTGATACCGTCAACAGGATCATCAGGCCCCAGTTTCGTACCTGAAGCATCGGCAAATGTGGTGTAGAAATCGGTGAAGTCGATCAAATCGTTGGATATCTTTCCCTCGGGAGTATGGCCTTTCCAATAGGCAATCAATGGCACGTGTGTCCCCATGTCTTTCATTCCCGCCTTGCCACCCTGAATGTCGCGCCCGTTCCAACGCGACGTGATCGAGACGTTGGTCCCATTGTCTGCTGTAAAAAGAATGATAGTGTTTTCTAGCTCGCCAACGTCATCTACTTTTTTAACGATCCGGCCGACGATTTTGTCCATGTAGTTCACCATGGCAACAAAGTTTTCTTTTCGTTTCGCCTTGTCCTTTTTAGGAGGTTTATTGGATTCGTGACCTCGCGAACCATTTCCAATCGTATCAGGTGTGGGCACAAAGGGATCGTGAACCAACACCATGGGGTAATAGACAAAAAATGGTAGTTCGGAATTGCGATCGATGAAATCGCACACGAAATCGCAAAGCATGTCAGGACCATATCGATCCTGATTCATCTCTTTGGTCAAAAACTTTCCGTTGTGCTCATACGGCGGACTCCAGAATCTTTCTCCTCCTTTACTTTTTTTGCCTCCTTTTCCGACCGTCAATTGCCAAAGCATGTATTCATGAAATCCTGCTTGGACTGGCCGGGATGCGTCATCGGATCCCGGTAGCGAGTTGGTCAACCCGTTCAATTGCCATTTCCCAGCGATGGCTGTTTGATAGCCAGCAGATTGTAACAAATGACCGAATGTTTTTTGCTTGGGATCCAAATATCCAAAATGAGTGTAATTCCGAAAATTGTATTGTCCCGTCATGATTTTGACGCGAGACGTGGTGCAAATCGGCGTTGAATAACAATGCGAAAACTGGATCCCCCGTTTTGCTAGTCGATCAAGTTCTGGAGTTTGGTAATCTTCGGCTCCGTAGCAACCAAAGCACTCCCAACTGACGTCATCCGCCATGATTAAAATGATGTTAGGCTTTTTGGGTTCTGCTGAATTGGCGATGCCGCCCAACAAGAATCCAAATAAAGGGAATAGCACAAGGGCCAGTGGGGTCGTGAGTGCAAACTTCGGCTTCATCGGCTTCACTAAAATCAGAATTTGGGGCAAAGTCTGATCATCTTAAACGAAGTCAAAGTTCACTGCGTTTATTTTTTCGAACTCCCTCGGTATTGAATTCGTTATTTTGCCGGTCCCAAAAGAAATTTGCAGACAAAGTGTACTATTGTCGGGATTCCTGGATGCTGACGCTTACCGGACGACCCAGCACAATATGATCCAGCACATCGATTCCAATCAGGGTACCTGATTCGGTTAACCTGCGTGTGACAGCAAGATCTTCGCGGCTGGGAGTCGCATCTCCGGAAGGGTGATTGTGGACAAGGATCACCGAAGACGCGGCGTCTTTAATGGCAGCTCGAAAAACTTCTCTCGGGTGAACCAGACTTGCGTCAAGCGTCCCGACTGTAATTTGATGAGTATCGATGACTTGATTTTTTGTGTCCAGCGTTACGATATGAAATTCTTCTTGTCGGGAATCATGGACGAGTCGGTGAAAATGTTTCTCGCAAAATTGAATGGCATCGCTGCTGGATCCGATTTTCTGAGTGATTTTATCGTCCGACAAAGCGGCGACTCTGCGTCCTAGTTCGATGCCGGCCATGATCTGGCAAAATGCCGTTTTTTCGACAGCGCAACTGATTTCTTTCAATTCTGCGCGACCGGCGAGTGGAAGGTTTTCGAGTTTTCCATCGTACGCCTGGGCTACTTTTTGTCCCGCCATAACCGCCGATTCCCCGGGACGACCGCTGCGGACGAGGATCGCAATCAGTTCAGAATTCGTCAGCCGTTGTGCTCCTTGTTCAAGAAGTTTTTCTCGTGGTCGGTCTTGAAGGGGTGTCGATCGAATTTGAGTGCCGAACAGCTTTTCGTCCAACCATTTGGTTTGGACGAAATTTCGAGCGGGATTCCAGCGATAAACCATCTCTTTGTCTTCGCGGATTAACCAACCTTTTTCTTCCAGTTCGTTTACCAGTCGGGTAACAAAACCGGGAGTCTCGCCTTCGATCGCCCGTTTAAACTGGTCCAGTGCAAACTTGGGATGTTCTACGGCCCAATCGATCAATTTTTTGTAGCGATGATAGCGTTGGCTCGATCGAGAAGAGTCGACAGAATTGATCTCGGTGTTCATGGGTTCGATTGACCTCCTCGGATGCGATGAATCAATTTCTGTTTTTCTTGTTCATCGTCGCCGCATAGCCATTGGATGGTATTGTCGGACCAGATGGAATCATATTCTTTTTGATTGATGATCTGACGTTCCAAAGCAAGGTCCAGAATCTTTCCTGGATATGAGCTTTGGGGTTCTGATTCCATTTCGCCTAACGGGTACGGATCATCGAGGCCCAGTAAAACCTGCCCGGTGCCCTGGTTTTCGATTAAAAGTTTTAACGATCCTGTATCGTGGACAAGTGTGTCAAAAAAAATGTTAGGATGCCCGACTGCTTTTCGTGGGTGCTGTTTCCCATCGAATAAATCCCGTCGTCCGTCGAATCCTTGAATTCGGCGTCCCAGGTTGATTTGAGCCAACTGAGCCCCATGAGCAAAACAGACTCGCATTCCCGGGTACTTTTCTTGATACCCGTTTAGGGTCAAGAAATGATAGGCATCGGCGCATTGGGCCAACATCCAGATCAGGTGAAATCGCCATGCCGTATTTTCGAGCAGGATAAATTTTTCACCATCGTAAGGATGGACTTCCACCGCAAGTTTATACTTGCTGCATAGTTCAAATATCTTTTCGTTCTCTTCGTCGAAAATACATCGCCACGATCCAATTGTGTCCATGTAATGTGTGGGAAGACAAAGCAGGCCCAGCCCCAATTCCTCCACGCATCGTTCGATTTCCCAGAGTGCACCACGCACAAAACCGGGATGAACAACAAACCCGCACGTGAATTTCGAAGGATATTCAGTTTGGATTCGAGCGTTAAAGTCGTTTTGGAAACGGAGTGCTTTTTTCATCGCCTCCAATCGAAGACCATTGCCGTAAAGTTGGGACAGATTCAAAACGACGGCGTGGTCGATATCGTTTCGACTCATCCAATCCAGTTTTTCCTGTAAAAAAAAACTGGAGTCGGTAACCGGGCGAGCCCAACCTTTTTGAAGCATAAACTTCCGGTCTTTATCGACCCAGAAAATTTCGTTGTCGCGCATGAACGGAGGAATTTCTTCCGGATATGGTAACAAATGGGAATGTCCGTTGATGCGCAATTTACGTTCCATCTGTCCGTTTCTTTGTCGAGCAAAGTGTGAATAATGATGCTGACCGAGAGACCAACTAACAGCAATATAACAGTGGCAGATTAAATGCACATCGACTTGAAAAACAAAAATGCCCTCGTTTGTGGTAGCACCCAGGGAATCGGATTGGCGACTGCGCAGCTATTGTCACAAGCCGGTGCTACCATCACGTTGGTCGCCAGGAATGAAGAACGATTGAAAACTGCACTGACGAAACTTGATACAGACTACAATCAATCGCATGATTTTATCTGTGCCGATTTTTCCAACCCCGAGGACTTAAATCAAAAGGTCAAAGCTCGCCTGCAAGCGGGAGCCGAATTTCAGATTCTGATTAACAACACCGGGGGACCTCCGGGGGGAGAAATTCTGACGGCGACGCTGGAACAGTTTGAAATCGCCTACACCCAGCATCTCAAATGCAATCACCTGTTAGTTCAATCGTTGGTGCCCGGCATGATCCAGTCAGGATACGGCAGGATTGTGAATGTGATATCAACATCCGTCAAACAGCCCATTCCCGGCCTAGGGGTCTCCAATACCACTCGTGGAGCTGTGGCGTCGTGGGCTAAGACGATGGCCAACGAACTTGGCGAACATGGAATTACGGTTAACAATGTGCTGCCCGGAGCCACTGAAACGGAACGATTGAACAGCATTATCGCTTCTAAGGCAGAAAAAACTGGAAAACCAATCCACGAAGTTTCAAAACAGATGGAAGCAACCATTCCAATGCAACGATTCGGCAGCCCATCCGAAATCGCATCCGTTATCCTTTTCCTTTCAAGTCAATTAGGATCGTATGTCACCGGTGTCAATTTGCCGGTCGATGGTGGACGCACTAGCGCGATGTAATTGCTGGATGAATGAACTGTGGCGTTGAAAATTTCATAACATATAGATTAAAAAATCAATCGTTTTCATTGGTTGAAATCAAGCTAAGGTTTGAGTGCAGGACAGTTTAATGAAATTAAATTTATTCCCTGTTTCGAAACCTCGACCGCTAAGCTGGAGATTCGTCTTATTAACTTTGATGTTATTCCCACTTGGATTGGATCAAGTAGAAGGACAAAGAATTCGAATCAGCGATATCCCCTCTCCCCGAAAGACTGGGGCGTGGATCGCGGATATGTCAGGACAGGTATCCCCGGAAGCAGTCAAATATATCAACCTGGTCTGCCAAGAAATTAATGATCGGCTCGGGCGAGAGATGACTGTGGTCGTGATCGAAACGACCTCCGGACGTAACCACAGAGAGTTTGCTACACATTTGTTCCAATACTGGGGCGTCGGCAATCGAGGCATCCCCGGTGCGCCGGGAGTTTGGCGGGACAATGGAGTCATGTTGTTCACAGCGCTGGCAGATCGAAGGGCAGAAATCATCCTTGGGTCGGGAATCGATGGAACCGAACAGACTCGAATCTGTCAGCAGATCATTGATGATATCGTTATCCCGAATTTCAAAGCAGGCGATAGAGATTCAGCGCTCTACGAAGGAATTCGAGCTTGCGGTACCCGAATTTTTTCGGTCGCCGATTTAGACTCGCCCACCATGCTACCTTCTGTGTCGGCCGACGGAGGTGAACCGAGGGTGATCCGGCGTCATCGCCAAACCGGGCTGGTCAACTATTTCCCGGTATTGATTGGCGGTGGACTTGTGCTCGGTGTCCTTTCAATATTTGGTTACCGCTATTACTTGCGGTATCGACCACGACATTGTCGAAATTGCCAATTAGAAATGATCCGTCTGGAAGAAGATCAGGATGATCAGTTTTTGGCAGAACCGGAAATCGTTGAAGAGATGCTTGGGACGGTCGACTATGACATTTGGGCTTGCCTGGAATGCGAAACCGTTGAAAAGATCCGATATGGCCGCTGGTTCACGTTTTTTTCTAAATGTCCAAAGTGTCACTACATAACCGTCCATAAAATCGAGACGACTTTACGACACGCAACCACCAGTGTCGGTGGGAAAGTTCGGGTCGTCGAAGATTGCAAATCTTGTGACTATCACCATCGGTACACTTATTTGACACCGCGAAAAGTGAAGTCGTCGTCTTCCAGTGGCGGATTTAGATCGGGCGGATTTAGCAGCGGCGGGAGTGGTTTTGGAGGGGGAACTTCGTCGGGTGGAGGAGCCGGCGGAGGCTGGTAGCGGTGTCTTTTTTAAAGTGAAGTGCCGCGACAAAAAGTACGTCTGAAGCAAAAGTCTGCAACTTTATTCCGGTCAAACCGGCAAAATCAGCCTTTTGAATTACGTGAAGAATTATGAAATGGTGGACAAATTAGGCGATTCGACTACGATGAAATTGGCGAGAGCAACCTGGAAAGTCAAACATGTTCGAAGACGTTACCCGATGGGGCTACTGTAGCGAGTGCCAAAAAAATGTTCCTTTTCATCGCCCTGGAACCAATTTACCAGCGTTGACGCCCCTGATAGATGCAATCATGCATCGAATTGCAATCAAAATGATGGATAGCCACCGTTTGGGATTCTGGCACTGCGCCGATTGTCGCAAGCGGTCCTTCTTTTTACGGTATCCAAAGAAACGAGCGACGAATTTTCAGCCTCACGAACAAATTGAAGTAACGCGAAGACGCCCGATGCGGCTGGATCTTTCGACACGGCTGGCCAAACCATTTAAGGAATCTGATTTCGACAGTTACGATCCTGACAGGACCATTATCGATGCAGAAATGCGAGATCATTTCCAACCTGGGACCATCAAGGAAATGGACCTTGAACTTCCCGTGGTCGACGTCAAAACGATCTTGGAAACAACATTCGAAGGCAAGGATCTAAACCCGATTACGGTCGAAAAGGGCCAGATTGTCCATTGGGCTAAAGGAAAAGCGTATTTAAACATAGAAGACATTCCTGAGCTGGAAATTATTTCCACCAACCCGGAAATCCGAGCCGAGGTAGATTCCACCATTCAGGCGGGGAACTTTCGGTTTGATGAAGAATATCGAGACCTTGTCGTCGATGAATTGCTTTTCTGTCACTCGACAATCGACGATCTGGATTTAGAAGACGACGATATTACCCAGGTCGAATTGTTGGCTTGGATTTCAGATCGGCTCAACCGCTTGCAAGGGAAAGTAACGTCATTGGAACATCAGCTATCCAATAACATTATCAAAGCAGGCAAAGAATCTAAATTTCAGGTTCCTCTGTCTCAACTTGCTGATACTTCGGCTTTAATTTCCATGGTCACAGGCCAGGGAAAAGAGATTTAAGTCGTTGCTGGGTCAATAACGAAGGCACTGCATCGAAAAACGCCTTTGCAAAACTGCAAAGGCGTTCATCTTTCTGGACGGTTTTTTACAGCCGAAGCTGCTTCCAAATCTGGGTGACAGATTCAGACTTTCCTTAATTAAAAGGTGGCAATGACATCGAGACCAAAGTAACCTTCGTCGTAGTCCAAACCAGGTGAGTGATCAAAGCGGTACTCGGGACGAACGATGATGTTTGGATTGACTCGAATGTTCAAACCGGATGTTTGACCGTAGTACGAAGTCGATCCAGTAGGTGCCGCGGAAAGTCCGCCATAGTTGTAGCCTACGATATCGTCAGCCTTATACCACTCAAGTCTCGATCCGAAAGACAACCAAGAGTTGATCTTGTAAAAATTGAACATCAACAAGCTGAAGGAATCTTCGCCAGTGCTTTCGATCCGGGTCAAGTCAGACTGAATCACGGTGTTCAGGTTTTCTGACATGTTCATGTCTAAAACAAGAC
>JBCCSJ010000053.1:0-23591 GCA_039200505.1 Planctomycetota bacterium
ACTAGCCGGTGTTTTTCTTCGATATAAGGAATTGTGTTTGGAATAGAAACATCTTCGATAAGCGTGCCTGTTCGGCGAAACATCTTTTCAAGCCCCGAAGGTGCAACCAGAATCAAAACCTCGGCAGGCGTTCCTGATGAGTTGCTGAAACGATGCCGAGAGCCTTTTGGAAGATTGACAAAAGTTCCCTGCTTACCAACAAACGACTTTCCATCTGCTTCGAAAATTAACTCACCGTTTAAAACGAAAAACGCTTCATCTTCCTGAGTGTGAACGTGCGGCGGAGGGCCACCTCCGGGTGAGATTGTCGCATGCCAAATCGCGTAGGTACCATCGGTGTGATCCCCTTCAGCTAGAAACCGATACCGATCTCCAACCGCGTCAACGATCTCTCCCTCGCTACTCCGAGTCACGTGAATTCTTGGTTCAACATTCAGCGACGCTTCTGGCGGATTGACGTCGATACCATACTTGGGGGCAATCCGCTGAATGTCAGACATCACCTCCGCGGTCGTTTTGGTAGGTTGACTTGTTTTTTCGCTCAAATGTTGTCCGGCTTCGAACTGAAACTGATCAAAACCAGTGGGTGCTGCGATCACCAGTGTTTCCGCCGACTCGCTAAGAATTCGAGGGTAGTGCGTGATACCGGCTGAGATATTGATAAAGTCTCCCTGCCCCAGGACGACCGATTGATTGCCGGCAAAGAACTCGATCTCGCCATTTAAAACGTAGAATCCTTCGTCGAATTCGTGGCTGTGTGGTGGAGCCTTACCGCCTTGTTTAGCCAATCCCACCGAGGCACTGTACTGCCCATCTGTTTCTGCCTTAGTTGCCAGGTAACGTATTCTGTGCCCCAGCCACCACAACCAAATGCCTTCGTCAGCGTGGAAAACAGTCGGTTCTCTTGGCTCAGTCATCTTCCTTTTCCTTATTTTCGAGGCGAATAGTTTTGGTGATTGAATCACGTTCGACAACGGCGTCGCTGGTTTGATCGCTGTGATCTTCTTTTTTGGCTTCTAATTTCACATCGGCATCTTCTTTGGATTCAGTTTCCGGTTCGGTTTTGGCCAGATCCTGATCGTCGCTCGAACTGGAAAAACTTCGCAAGACGACGTAAAAGACGGGTGTCAAAAACAATCCAAAAATCGTTACTCCTAACATACCGCTGAAAACTGCGGTTCCTAAAGCCTGTCGCATTTCGCTGCCTGCTCCGGTGGCAATCAATAATGGGATCACGCCGAGGATAAACGAGAACGCAGTCATAAGTACTGGTCGCAGACGAAGGCGGCAAGCTTCTACCGCAGCATCAAAACGATTGCGGCCCGCATCTTCTTCTGCCTTCGCAAATTCAACAATCAGAATCGCATTTTTACACGCCAGTCCGACCAAAACCACAAACCCAATTTGAACCAGTATGTTGTTATCAAGCCCCCGCAGCCAGACTCCGGCGATCGCACAAAGGAGGCACAACGGAACGATCAAGATAACGGCAAGAGGTAACAACCAGCTTTCATACTGGGCTGACAATGCCAAAAACACAAATAGGACACATAGCGGAAAAATGTAAAGTGCAGTGTTCCCAGCCGCGTTTTGTTGGTACGCGATATCGGTCCATTCATATCCGAAACCGGTCGGCAAAGTTTCGTCCGCGATCCGTTCCATCGCAGCGATCGCTTGAGCGGAACTGAACCCCGGCAACGTATCCCCATTGATGTCTGCCGCTGGGTACAAGTTATATCGCACAACTCGATCAGGGGCTGTCGTTTCCTTCATCGTAACGACCGACCCCAAGGGCACGATCGCGCCGTTATTGCTGCGCGTTCGTAGACGAGCGATATCTTCTTCTTCGTCGCGATATTGCGTATCAGCCTGAGCCGTCACTCGGTAGGTTCGACCAAGAAAATTGAAATCATTGACGTAAGACGAACCGAGATAAATTTGCAATGCTTCAAAAACATTGTCGATCGGTACATCAAGCATTCGAACTTTCGTCCGGTCGATCTCAGCGTAATATTGCGGGGTCCCTACCGAGAAGTTCGAAAAAATTTGAACCAGCCCAGGCTCCTTGCGAGCTTTGTCAATCACGGCATTGGTTGCTTCCTGCAGCGCGATCAAACCGGCACCCGATTTGTCCTGAATCTGCATCTTAAAACCACCACCTGTTCCGATACCTCTTACCGGTGGTGGTGGGATGACAAATACGACCGCATCTTCGACAACCGAAACCTGTTTTCTTAATTCTGCAAGAACATTGCCAACGCCAAGGCCCTTTCCAGCACGTTCTTTTGCATCTTCGAGTACAGGAAAAATCGCGGCGGCATTGGAACTATTGGCTCGAGTTGCTCCGGAGAACCCAACAAAGGAAACTGCATTTCGAACACCGGGAACGCACTTCGCAATTTGGGTGACCCGCTGAGTCACTTCGTCGGTCCGGTCCAAACTGGCCCCGGGAGGCAGCTGGATAGCGATGATAAGATACCCTTGATCCTGGGCTGGAATGAAACCGCCAGGCACTCTCGTAAACCCGAACCAAGTTGCCCCTAGCAGTCCCATGTAAACAAACATCATTACAAAACTGACTCGTAAAATGCGGGACACTGTCCCAGCATAAAGATTGGTTGTCCAGTCAAACGCTTTGTTGAAAATTTTGAACGGCAAACCGAGGGTATTTTCGATGATTCGGCCAAACCAATTTTTTTCGGCCGACTTTGGTCTCAACAACAGGGCGCACAATGCAGGAGTCAAAGTCAAAGAAACAAAGGTTGAAATCGCCGTAGACGCCGCAATCGTTAGTGCAAACTGTCGGTAGAACTGACCGCTGATCCCAGCAATAAAAGCGGTTGGCACAAATACGGCAATCAACACCAAGGTTGTGGCAATCAAGGCTGTACCGACCTCGTCCATCGCTTTACGGGTCGCTTCTCGTGGTTTCATCCCTTCGCCGATTAATCGTTCGACTGTTTCCACCACAACAATCGCGTCATCGACGACGATCCCGATCGCCAGAACGAGACCAAACAAAGACAAATTATTTAAACTGAATCCGATTACTTGCATTACGGCGAAGGTTCCGATCAAAGAAATCGGAATCGCAATCACTGGTACGATTGTCGAACGCCAGTTCTGCAAAAATACAAACACAGTCAGAACCACCAGTAAGCCTGCCTGCCACAGCGTGGCAAAAACTTCGTCGATCGAATCTTCAACGAAATCAGTCGGATTGTAGATCACTTCGTAATCCATTCCGGGCGGAAATTTTTGGGAAAGATCTTCCATCGTATTCTTGATACGTTCGACAGCCGCTATCGCATTGGAACCGGGACGCTGGAACATCGCCAAGGCTACAGCATTTTTGTCTCCCAGGTAGCTTCGCACTGAATAGTCGGTTGCTCCCAATTCGATTCTGGCGACATCACTGAGCCGAACCAGGCGTCGATCTTTACCGGATTTCAAGATAATGTCGCCGAATTCTTGAGGCGTTTTTAAACGGCCCAACGTATTGACGTTGACCTGGAAGCCACCTTTGCCGGTTGGAATCGGTTGTTGCCCAATGACGCCGGCTGCAACCTGCACGTTCTGTTGGCGCATTGCCGCGACTGCATCGCCGGGCGTCAAATCCAATGCCGCCAAACGATCCACGTTGAGCCAAACTCGCATGCTATATTCAGTACCGCCAAAAACTTGAATGTCTCCTACTCCGTCAAGTCGCGCAAGCACGTCCTTGATTTGCAGGTAGCCGTAATTGGAGATGTAAAGCTGATCGCGAGAATCGTCCGGTGAAAACAGGTGGATCACCATCATCAAGTCTGGTGAACTCTTCCGGGTCGTGACCCCGATCTGGCGAACTTCGGGAGGAAGTTTGGGTTCAGCAATTGACACTCGATTCTGGACCAGGACTTGGGCTTCGTCGATGTCTGTTCCTAACTTAAAAGAAACAGTAATGGTCATCGAACCGTCGGCGGTAGCCTGTGAATCCATGTAGACCATGTTGTCAACGCCATTGAGTTCCTGTTCAAGCGGCGTGGCAACGGTTTTTGAAATTGTCTCAGCCGTCGCTCCCGGGTAACTGGCTCGAACTACGACGGTAGGTAACGCAACTTCGGGATATTGAGCGACTGGCAACTGATAGTAGGCAAGTCCACCGACCAACGTGATCACAATCGAAAGTACGACTGCAAAAATGGGGCGATCGATGAAAAAATGGGGGAAATTCATGATTGGTTACCTTTTCGATCCTTGGTCGTTGAGTTGGTGCCATTGCTGTTGGCCGGGACTCCTTCAGGAGCCGCTGCGGGGCGTCGGGAAAGCCAATCTTCTGGTTGGACCGGTTTGTATTCATCCGGAAGTTCGCTATCGGTATCGGCCTGAATCTGTTCCGATTTAGGTTCGACGGTGGCACCGGGAGAGATTCTTTGCAAACCCCGGATCACGATTGATTCGGAGCCATCAAGCCCATCACGAATCACTCGCAAACCTTTCACGATGGGCCCCAATTCGATTGTCTTTCGATTGATTTTGTTCTCGCCATCGACTGTGTAAACGAATTTTTCAGACTGGTCGCTGCCGATAGCAGAATCAGGAATCAAAATGGCCTCGTACCGACCGCTACCAGGCAGGCGAACTTCGGCGAACAAACCGGGGGTCAAAGTATTGTCGTCGTTCGGAAAAATCGCACGACCTCGCATCGTCCCCGTGTTGGGGTCGATTTGGTTATCAACAAAGTCCATATGCCCCAAATGAGGAAATCCTTTTTCGTCGATAAGCCGCATGTAAACAGGATTCTTGACGTCACGTGAACTCTCCCGTTTCCCTTCGCGAGAAAGACGAGCGTATTTCAAAAAAGCCTGTTCGTTTGCGTCGAAATAACAATGAATTGGATTCGTAGAAACCAAAGTCGTAAGCAAGGTCGACAGTGCCGATCCGCCACTGATCAGGTTCCCTTCGGTAACCAGCCGTCGACTAATTCGACCGCTAATAGGCGCACGGATTTGTGTGTACTCAACGTCCAATTCCGCCGCTTCGATATTCGCTTTGGCGGATTCGATCGCTGCCTCGGATGTGGCAATTGCGGCTTTTGCCGACTCTATTTTGGCGTTTGAAGCTTCCACTGCAGCGGTTGCCTGAAGCTGTTCGCTTTCGCGGACGTCTTGTTCTTCCCTAGAGATCGCTTGGCTTTGAACAAGATTTTGAGTTCTCGATAATCTCTGGTTTGCCAATGTCAGTTGAGCCTGGGACTCGGATTGCTCCGCTTCGGCTTGTCGCAACAGCGACTTCGATTCGGCTAACTTGGCCTTGGCCTCTTCCAAACCCGACCTAGCAGAACTGAGCATTGCTTGAAAGGGACGGGGGTCGATGATCGCCAGCAAGTCACCTTTTTTTACAATTTGACCATCTTCAAAGTGGGTAGATTGTAGGTAGCCGCTGACCCGCGAACGGACTTCCACTGAATCAATCGCGTCCAGCCGACCGGTGTATTCATCCCATTCGACGATTGGCATTTTCAAAGGATTCGCTACGGTGACCGCAGCTGGAGGTTGCGATGCAGGGCCTGAATTCTGTGAGTTGTTCTCGCATCCCGCCACGGCCAAAACCGATACGATCAAGAGCCAACAAGTTGTAATTGAGTAGTTCATAGTCAAACTTTAAAAAAATTTTGTGGGTTTGCCTTGGATCAGAAATCGCTTTAAGGATGGGTCACGATAGCGGTGGAATTTGGTTTCGCAAGTTGGGTCGTTTCAAAGTCAAAATAATCCGCCAGTGGCAATTTGGCCAAATGAGACTTTTGGGTTCATGATGAGCATGCACAATCAGAACATTCATGGATTCGCCTTCACGGTTTGAAATTTTTCGACCTTAATTTTTCGACCTTTTATCCGCTTTTGATTGCCAATAGAGTCGAATACTCGCCGGATTCCAAAGTCTTACAGCAATTCCGATAAAAACTTTTTTAGGAAAATTTACCATTGGCAGTAAGAGATTCGATTCCACTGAGTATTCCCTGTCGAACGCCAACTTGGCGAGCATTCTTAACGAAAATTAACGTGACACAGGAGAGATAACATGACAACTTCCATCCAAAATAAAGTCGTTTTGATCACTGGTGCCAACCGTGGAATCGGGAAAGCGATCCTCGAAGAAGCGATACGGCGAGGGGCCGCCAAAGTTTACGCGGCCGTCCGAAAGCTCGAATTGGCTCAGCCGCTCGTGCAGACGTATGGCGATCGGGTGGTTCCAATTCATGTCGACTTGACTGACGAAAGCTCTATCTTGTTGGCAGCCGATAAGGCAGCAGATGTTGACATCGTCGTTAATAACGCAGGTGTTTTGACGACCACCAATTCGGTCGACGATCAGGTGCTCGAATCACTTCGATTTGAATTCGATGTCAACGTTTACGGTTTAGTCAGAATCGCCAAAGCATTTGCACCCGTGTTGCGAACCAACGGTGGTGGGGCTCTTGTTCAGCTGAACAGCGTTGTTTCGCTGAAGACTTTCAGCCAATTTACGACGTATTCGGCATCCAAGGCGGCCAGCTACGCAATCACTCAGGGCCTACGCGATTCTTTGAAAGAGCAGGGCACGCACGTGGTCAGTGTGCACCCGGGTCCGATTCAAACCGACATGATTCAGGATGATGATGATCTTCAGGCGATTGCTGAACCGCCCTCCTTGGTTGCCAATGCCATTTTCGACGCGATTGAAAATCAAACGTTCCACGTTTGGCCCGACTCGATGGCGAAAGAAGTGGGTAGCGTCTACCAGAATTTCGCTGAAAATATTATCGAGGCCGATCTCCAAGAGACGCCGAACTAGGTACCAAGACTTTGCCCAGCGACCGAGCTTATACAAACGCCAGCGATCAAGCTTGGTACAATCGTTCGGCAGTAAGTCCTGTCAAAGTAAATGAGGTAAGAATGCCCGAATCTCCGGAAACGCGAGCGACACTTTTGTTGCGGTTGCGTGATCGAAGAGACGATAACGCCTGGAGTGAATTTTTGCACGACTACGGACCGATGCTATATCGGTTCGTTCGAAGTCGCGGTTTGCAGGACGCAGATGCGGCTGACTTGGTTCAAGATGTGCTTCGCAGCGTCGGCATGGCAATCGACCGCCTTGATTACCAAAAAGAGAAAGGTGGATTTCGAGCGTGGCTGTTCACCATTACCCGGAACAAGCTATCCACGTTTTTTACCAAGCGACAACGCATGGGGCCAACGGCTAACGACACAGCTCAATTTGAGATGCTGAACCAGGCAAGCAGTGGCCCAAACGAACTGGATGAACAATGGGAACGGGAACACCAACGCCAATTGATGGCGATCGCCGTCGCAACCATGAAACCACAGATCGAACCGAAAACCTGGTCGGCTTTTGAATTGACTGCGATGAACGGGATGTCAGCCGCCGACGCTGGAGCTCAATTGTCGATGTCGGCTGGAGCCATTTATGTAGCACGCAGTCGAGTCACCGCCAAACTTCGCACAGAAGTTGAAAGGCTTCTTGCAGAAGAGGAACTTTGAAATGACGTTAGCCGTACCCTGTCCTGACAATTTCAAACTAAGTCAACTGATCGAAGGCTCGCTCGACCATGTCGACCAAGATCGTATAACCGAACACGTAGAATCATGTGAAAAATGTCAACAGACTTTACAAACCATTGCGACTGGTGAAATTGCTGTCGAGGAACTGGTCGCCGATTTGGAGGATATCCATCCACCCCAACAATCAGCCTACTGGCGAGTGATTGCTGATATAAAACAGGAACAGCAATCGCAGTTGAATCCAGTTGTTGATCAATCTGCCGTCGATACTCCGGTTGAAGGAGTCCGGGCTTTGGCGAAAACAAAAGCATTTCGTGATGAGCCTCGTCGCAAAGGGTCTTCTGAAAAGGTCGATACCAGTGCATCCGAAGTGGCGGCGCAAGAAGGTGAGCCCAACCAAGGGAATGGTCTCAGCTTCCTTTCACCTTCCGATGACCCAGCGTACATTGGAAAACTACACCACTTTCAGATCGCCCGAGTGATTGGTCGGGGCGGAATGGGAATTGTTTTGGATGCCTTCGACACTCATCTGCAACGAAGCGTCGCGATCAAAGTACTCAATCCTCAATTTCAGGAAAACGATGTGGCCCGGCAGCGTTTTTGTCGGGAAGGCAGGGCGGCAGCGGCGATTTCTCACGAACACGTCGTCGCCATGCATCAGGTCGCCCATGCCAGCGAAGACGGTGTAGCCTATCTGGTCATGCAATTGATCGATGGCGTCACGCTTGAAAATCAACTCGCCAGTAAAGTCCCATTGCCGGCCCAGGAAGTCGCAAGAATTGGAATGCAGATCGCCGCAGGTCTGTCGGCCGCTCACGCCCGTGGAATGGTCCATCGCGATATCAAGCCTGCCAATATTTTGATCGAAACAGAAACCAATCGTGTCAAACTTACCGATTTTGGTTTGGCCCGAGCTACGGACGATGTCAAATTAACCCAAACCGGGATGGTCACCGGGACTCCGTTGTATATGTCTCCTGAACAGACGCTGGGGAAAACGGCAGATGAACGAAGCGATCTGTTTTCCATGGGAGCCGTCATGTACGAAATGGCGACCGGCAAATCACCTTTCGAAGCACCAACTGCCGTGGGTGTGATGAAACGAATTATCGATGAATTGCCCAAACCACCTCATCAGGTCAACGCTTTAATCGGGAAACCGCTTTCAGATTTGATCATGTCTTTATTGGCAAAATCGCCCGACGAACGACCTGAATCATCGTCAACAGTTGCAACCGCGTTAGCTTCTATTGTTACCGAATACGGTCCTATTTCTCCACTCCAAGTCCCCGCCGTGGCGGCGACCGAAGTCAAAAAACTGTCGGGAACCTATCGTCGATCTCAACGGCGTTGGACAATAGTGGCCTGGTTGGCTGCCGCCGCCGCGATTGTAGTCGCAGCGGTAACCTACTTGATATTTCGACCTGACGCAGGCGACAGTTTTCCATCGATCGTCTTGTCAGGAAATCCGGGCACCGTCTGGTCCGTCGACTTTTCGCCAACCGGTGAAACACTTGCCGCAGCCATCGAGGATGGGAGCGTCCGAGTTTGGAATATCGACGAACAGTCACTTGTCCAAAGCTTCAACGCCCACCGCGGGATCGTTTGGATGGTCGAGTATCATCCGTCGCGTCCCATCGTCGTCACCAGCGGAGACGACAGCTGGATCAAACTTTGGAATGCCGAAACGTTTGAACTGATCAAAGAATGGAAGGCGACAAGTTCTGTGCGTAGCGTTGCTTTTTCACCCAATGGCGATCGCATTGTCGCCGGCGACCGCGATGGCGGGATCCACGTGTTCGATATTGACAGTGGCGAAACACTGAACACACACATTCAAGCTGGCTCTATCTTTGGTGTCGATTACTCGGCCGATGGCAAATACATTGCCACCGCAGGTAGCGACAAAGTGATACGAATTTTTGATGCCGAATCGCTGACTGAGCGAAAGACACTAGTCGGACATGACGGCCCAATTTATGGCGTTCGATTTGCCGGGTCAGGAGACTTTTTAGCTTCGGTCGGTTGGAACCAAAATGTCCGGATTTGGAATAGCGAAACGGGGGAACAAATCCAATCACTCATCGGTAGCGAAGGTGACGTCTGGGGACTCGACTTTTGCGGCGGGGCCTCTCATCTAGTTACCGGTGAGCAAGAAGGGGCGGCGCATGTTTGGGATCTTAAAACCAACCAAATTGTGGCAACCCTGCGGGGGCATCAGTCGGCAGTCCACAACGTTTCACTCGATCCATCCGCCCATCGAATTGCAACCAGTAGCCGTGACGGAACCATTCGCGTCTGGGATATGAGCAGCATCTCAGAAAAATAGATTTAACAAACGTGGGGTCTTAATTTCTTAAAGCGACGATCGCCAAACAGCCAAGTTTTGGTGATTGCCTAAAGGGTCCAGTCGTTTCCGATCAGTGCTTGAACCTGTATCGGTTAAGGCCTGCATTGCATTTAAAGCCATCAACCGCGCAATATCGCAAGGCACTGGCTGGTTTCTGGTCGCCCAGGATGCCCGCTTCTCAACCAAAACTTAGTATTTTGGCTCGTTTTCCCCGCGTTTCGGGCCAAAACGGTTATCTGGCACGGTAGATGCAACCCCTGGATTCAATCGATTTATGCTTCCAATATGAAAGGATGATCCCAATGAAATGTTCAGCGAAAAAAGTCTTACCTTCAATCAAGTACGCCGTGTTACCAACGATGTTCGTCATGTTTCTAGTATGCAGTTTTGCCGGGTGTCAGTACGAAGTGAGTGACGCCGATATCGACAAACAGGTAGAAACCATTGAACAAGAAGAAGAAAAACTGGCGGCAATGAAGGAACGCCAAAAGTTTGAAAGCGATATGGAGGCTAAGCTGGATGAACTCAGAAATCAAATCAAAAACCTAAACAAAAAAGCAGAATCAGCTGACGGGGAAAAAGAAGTACAGCTACGTGGTGAAGTCGCAGAGCTGAAAACCCGTTGCGAACAAATGCAGACGCAACTTGATGAACTCAAAGCTGCTTCGGGTGACATGTGGGCTCAGTCAAAAATCAAAGCGGAAGCGGCCTGGAATGACCTTTCTGAATCTGTTGAGTCGAAAATTTCCCAATGGAAAGCCGACATGGAACAGTCGGAAGACAAATCTAAGTCGGATAGTGAAGGAGAGTAATCAAGCAGGTTCGAATTCGAATCTCAATTCTTACTCAACTCATTTCTTACGAAGGAATTCAAAATGAACGAAACAACTGCCAATCACGATCCCTCTGACCGGAAACAGGTCATCGACGTTTTGACTCAGATGATCGCTGAGAACCACACAGCCATGTTGGTCACATCAGGCGGCGACCATATCATTCGAAGTCGCCCCATGGTTAATGTGAACGAACGGTTCGACGGCGAGCTGAACTTTATTGCAGCAGCAGATGGAGAGATTTGCCGTTCGCTATTTGAAAATCCGCGTTGCAATATTTCAATTTCCGAGCCGACGGTTGGCAACTTCGTTTCGCTCACGGGTACTGCGTCGGTTGAAGATAACCCGAAAAAATTGGAATTGATCTGGAATTCTGCTTGCAAAAGATGGTTCGACTCCGACTCGCCGCCAGACAATCTACGCCTGATTAAAGTCGATGTCGAAGAAGGCGAACTGTGGAATCAAGATTTGTCGTTGAGTAGTCGGATTAGTTCTTTACTCAATCTCAAAGGAGCCACCATCGATCATGCGACAGTCGGATGGCCAGAAACCCCCGATAGGTCCAATCCGACAAGTATCGAAACGTCGCCGACGTTGTCACTAATCAACCACCACTCGAAATAGATTTGAGGTAAAGTCAAATGTTAGATGAACATATTGAATTTTATACAACACAGGCTCTTATCAATGAGAGTGGTGTGTCTGCAGATCGGATCGAAGTGGAATCTGACTCAGGTAAAGTGACTTTGCGTGGGGAGGTGCAGACGTTTGGGCGAAAATTAAAAGCGGCCGAAACGGCAAAGAAGTGTGACGGTGTTGAAAGTGTCATCAACAATTTAAACGTCGTGCCTGCTGATCCTAAATCTGACTTAAATATCGCTCGAAGCGTGAACGATTCGTTGGCAAGTCGAGCCAATCTGAAGGAGCACGCCATCCGTGTTGATGTATCGAACGGAGTTGTGACTTTGTCAGGTTATGCTTCCAACCCGCAAGCCAAAAAGAAGGCCGAGGATTTGGCAGTAGGCATTGCCGGTGTGCGAGAAGTTTCAAATTTTTTAGTCGTCAACGCCGATCGAGTTTTGCGGAACCACGAGCTAAGCGTTTCGATTCTCACCTCCGCCCGAAGAATTATTGGTATGGAGGATGCGGACATCCGTCTATCCGTCGTCGATGAAATGGCTCGGTTAAGCGGCATGGTTGACGAAGTTTGGAAGAAGGAATCGGCTGAAGACACGGTCCGCAGCTTTGGAATCATCAAAATTTGCAACGATATTGCAGTCCAACCATAGAATAATTTGGCCTTCAATACGAAGTCAGCGTGCCGAAGTGCGAAACAAAAAAGGTGGCTGATGACAACTTTTATACCAGCAGCGGGTTGGTACGAAACAGTCATTAGCCGCCCGACCTTAGTTCGCCGCAGTTGCTTTCGTCGCGTCCCTTTCCAGCAATTAAACCGTCAGCAATCGCCCAAATGGCTTGGGTTTTATACTTTCAAAACTGTACCCCGTTGTTGACTTGTCCCGCTCGGCAAGCGGGACGTACTTTGACGGTAAGCAGGATGTACTCCGCACGGCATGCATCGACGACAGTTTAACTCCCTGTAACCTCAAACGCTTGCAAACCCTCGAGAACGCCGCTTGTCGCAGGTTTCGAAGCGACAAAGAGCGACGCGATACGTCCGTCAGCAGATCGTAGCGTGGTGACTGCTTTCCGAACAATGTCAGCAGCGTTCGCCACCAAAATAGCGCGACAATCGGCAGCGAGCATGGCCAAATCGTTTCCCGAATCGCCCGCATAAATCACTTGGTTTGAAAAATTAATGTCCATGGATCCTGCAAGCCAGTTGACCGCAAACGCCTTATTAACTTTATCAGGCAACAAATCAATCAACCCATCCCCGTTGAAAGGGTCCACACTACCAACGACCGAAAATGGAGCTTCTTGATTGAAAAGAATGCCTTCAATCAACTCGGTCAGTCGAGGTAATTGATCCGCTTGTACGTAAAAACTGAGTTTGAATTGCGACAGTTTCTCATCTTCTTGCTTCGTTAACCCTTCGATTCCCGCCAATGAGCTTTCCAATCTATCGGTTGTCCAATTTTTCAACAGCGAAGAAAGGGTTGTTGAGTATCCGACGTTGGGTCTCCAGGAGAGTCCGACGTCAATTGATTTTTCAGCCCGATAAATCTCAGTACCAACATTGCAAATGAGACAACGGGGAATCGGCAAGTCAAACGAGTCGATCGCTTCCAAGGCCGACGCAAAGTGCCGCCCAGTCACGTAGGCCAAATCCAGTTTTTTATCGAGTACTAAATTTCGGATCTGCTCCAAGTCGGTAACGGTGTCGGGATGTTTGTCCAAGGGAATCAAAGTTCCATCTAAGTCAGTAAAAAGCCAAGGGTGGGCCATCGGATTACGCTCTTTCGAGCCAGAGGAATTGGTAGGGGCTGAGTTCAATTTTGTCACTCGCATTGACTTCTTTATCTTCAATCAAATCTTTGAAGAATCGACTAAAGCCGACGGTTCGAACAAAATTGCTGCCAATAGATTGTGTGCTGTCTGAAAAATTGGCCAACACAATCAACCGGTCTCCTTCATTCCGTCGAACAAATCCTAACAAGTGAGGATTGCCTGTTTCAAAAATGTCCATCTCTTGTCCCGCCAAAGCGGATGTCGATTTTCTAAGTTCAATTAAGGATTTCACCTTACAGTAAATTTCCGAATGAACATTTTTAGCCGAATTCGGCACCTCAGACGCATGATTTTCAGAGGATTGATTTCGAATGGATTCAACAAATGCCCAATTCATTTTGGGTCGATGAACCCATCGACTGTCATCTGCCTTAGCCGGGTCCGAAATGAAATCGTAATCATTGAGCATGCCCCATTCTTCGCCCAGATAAATCAGTGGAATGCCGCCGATACTTAACGAAATTGCCTGCATCAAATAGATTCGGCGGGCTGCCAATTCAATTTTCCAATCGTCATTGGCTTCAAGTGCCTGTTCCAGTCCTGCCAGCGAAGCTAACGTTCCTGAAATTCGCATATCGCCCGTTTGTAGGTTGTGTTGAAACGGAATTCCGCGGGCGAACGAGTCAGGAAATTGGCCCGTGTAGAACTGGTTTAAAAAGCTACGGTGATCCGAAGCATTCATTCCAATGGCACTCGCATCCCCGTCATCGAATGTCCAACCGATGTCATCGTGGCAGCGGAGGTAATTTACCCAAGTCGTTGCCCTTGGAAGTCGGAAACGATGGGATAAAGTTTGCCGCAACAAGTCCGTTTTGCGGGTTGCTAATGATTCCCATATGAGCGCCATCAGCGTCGGGTTGTAGGAGATTTGACACTCACCTCGCGAAATATATTTGACCACTTCGTCGGGGTGAACGATTGCTTCTGACTTGAAAATCAGGCCGGGAGAGGCGATCCGGACGCCAAGGTTGAACGCTTGAATGATCGTATGTGCTTGTGGCAAGTTCTCACAACTCGTTCCCAGTTGTTTCCAGATAAACGCGACCGCGTCCAAACGCATGACATCGACGCCCAAGTTCGAAATGAACAGCATCTCTTCCATCATCGATCGAAACACGGACGGATTACTGTAATTAAGATCCCACTGAAAACTGTTGAATGTGGTCCAAACCCACTTTTTCATACCGTCATGCCATGAAAAATTGCCGCGGCGGACGGTAGGAAAAATCTCACGTAACGTTTGCTCGTATCGATCGGGTTGGGATCGATCGGGAAATAAAAAATAGAAATCTTGATATTCTCGGTTCCCCGATTGAGCTTTGATTGCCCATTCGTGATCGTCACTGGTGTGATTAAAAACGAAATCCAGAACCAGCAAAATTCCTTCCTGATGCAGATCATTGGCAAGTTGTCGTAGGTCGTCGATGGTTCCAAGTCGAGGATCGACGGAACGATAGTTGCTGATTGCGTAACCGCCATCACTGTTACCTGGACGCACCGCAAACAGGGGCATCAGATGTAAGTAGGTGATTCCGAGACTCTTGAAATAACCGACGTGCTCGCGTAACTTCGGCAAGTTTTCGCTAAAAAGATCAACATAAAGAGCACCGCCCACGATCCGGTTTGACTGAAACCAATTCGGTTCGACTTCTCGCTGACGATCAACTTCGCACAGATCATCGTTTCGCATCAGCTGAAAACTTGCCAAGGAAAGCAGTAGCTGTTCAACGTGATAATGAAAATCACCGCGATGTCCGTACAGAGATTCCAGACGCTCGAATAGCGGCAACCAATAGCGATCCAGGCGTTGGAAGAACTCAATTCTTCGTTGCCATCGCTGTGGGTAATCGGATTGTGCCTTCCAAAATTCATCCAGTCGCGGCGCGATACGATTAAGCGTTAAACGTGATCGATACTCGACTTCAGCAAGGTCGTCTGAAAGTTCGGATTCGACCAGAGATGAATAGGGTGGCTGCTTCGAATCCTCATCGAGCCCGGCCGCTTTTGACTTTGGAATCGATGAATAAGAAGTAGGTTTTGATTGCACAAAGAAACTCGTTTATTCGATTCGGTCGTTGGGGATGTGGATGTCACCGAGGAATTTATAGTAGTCGATGCCTTCTAAAATTCCGGCAGCATGACTTCTTTCTGAGAAGAAGACTCTGGGCCGATTTCGAAGCCGCTTCATTTCAGGGCCATGATTAGCGACAACGACTCCGAGTGTCCGTCCAAGCAACATACCCGCATCATTCCCAGAGTCACCTGCGACGAGCACATTTTCCGGAGTGAAACCCCACTTCCAAAGGACATGACGAAGCGAGAGATCGCTACCTCCGCGAACCGGAATGATGTCGATGAAACAACCAAGTGACATTACAACTTTAGCACGCAAACCAGCCGCACGAAGCATTCGCTTGATTTTTGAAACACTTGTTTTGCTGTTTTCGTCCAACTTATATCCGATCTTGAATTCGGATTGTTCGACGTCTGCCTGAAGTTCGACGCCTTCGAGCGGTTCAAGAATTTTGCGAATCTCATCTGGCCGCCATGCAAAACTAATGGATTTTCGCCAGCTCAAATCGGCGGTTAGGGAATCCCCATAGTGCAGTTGTGTCCCGGCGTCGGTGTCTATCAAGTCAGGTTTAGGTAGATCGAGTTCGGTGATGATCTCAATCGCTTTTTCAAGCCTTCGGCCAGTAGCAATTCCAAAACCGATATGGTCATTTTCGATGATCAATTGCTTGAATTGCTCCAATGATTCAGCGTCACCGGTTAGAGTGTTGTCCAGGTCGGTGATGATCAAACGATCGAATTCAGGTAGTCGGCGACTGGGACGGTTAACTGCGGCAGGAATTTTTTCTGAATCCATCAACTCGAACAGGTCTCGAGTGTAAGTCTTGGCATGATTCAGCCACGAGTAATATTTTCGTGTATTATTCAATCCGTTGTTAGACCAGCTTTCCCATTGTTCGTCGTCGGATAGACTACGAATCAGTTTGTTTTCAATGTCATTTTGATCGAGTGGATCGATCAACAAACCGTTTTTGCAGTTCCCTAAAATATCTCGCGGGCCGCCATCATTGGTTGCGATGACCGGAAGTCCCACGCCAGCAGCCTCTAACAGCGTCAGGCCAAAAGGTTCTGTCAAAGCAGGATTGATAAAGACACCTTTGGATGCGGCAGCAATTCTGTAAAGACGCGGAATATCGTCACTTAGATGGGCTTTCGGATAGGCGACTTTGCCATACAAATCGTAGCGGTCGATCAAATAAATGACATCATTAATGACACGCTGCTGTGGTTTGGGCAATTGTTTTAAATCGTCTCGACTGCCCATCACCAAAACAAGATTGGCCAATTCTTGCAATCGCTTACTTTCGCCGTAAACTTCGACCAAAGCCGTTAGATTTTTCCTTTCGTCCGGCCTCGCCACTGCCAGAATGATCGGTTTATTTGGATCCACCAAAAAGCGTTGGATGTCGCTTGCGATTTGAGAATCTTCGTCACTGCCGACTTTGGGTTCGGGTGAAAAAGCACCCAGGTCCACACCCGGGGGAATAACTTCCATTCGCTGCGGTTGGTAATGATCGTAGAGTTCGTACTGCTGTTCAATTTCTTGATAGGTGCTGGTGACAACCATCGAAGCTGTTTCCAATGCCATCTCTTCCGCTTCAATCCGCATCGCAAACCGGTACTTTTCATCATTGGCTTTCCGCTTCGCGGGGTCCTTGGTTTTGGCCGCCAGTCGTTGTTTTTTGACCCGTCCCAAGGAATGGCCTGTGAACACAAATGGTAAGTGTAAAAGACGTGCTAGTTGAGCTCCCGCCAAACCCGCATCGGCATAGTGACCATGAATCACATCGGGAAGACCATTTCGCCTCCAGTGTTGCAACGTTTGATCCACAAACATTTCCAGGTAAGGCCAAAGTGCTTCCTTTCGAAGGTAGCGTTTGGGACCAAAAGGAATTCGAATCAATTTGGCTTTTGGTGAAATCTCTTCGTAAAGTTGGGCGTAAGAGTCGTCAACTTTCGGGTCGATGACTTGCCTAGTCAATAATTCGACCTCGCGAACATTGGGCAGTTTGGCAAGCTCACTGGCCAACTCCACCACATATTTGACTTGGCCGCCTGTATCGGCATCACGCCCCAACTCCATGTCGTTTACACGGACTAAACCGTGCAGACTGATCAATGAAATTTTAATGGGGGAGTTCGCTCCGTCGACGATGTCGCCAGCCTCCGAGTCAGGAGCAAGAAGAGAATCGCCTGTCTCGGCGTCCACTGAATATCTGCTTAAAAGCTTATTAATCATTACAATACCGTGTTATTGTGAAATTCAATCCGTAATTTGTATGGTGTCGGTGAAGGAGACGCCTCAAAAAATTGCTTACATACTTGTTATCTCTGACCTTGGCGTGCTGGGCTCGGCGGATTCGCCATGCCACTGGAATTGGTTGTAGTGCGATAAATCAGTCGTCGTCGCGCCCCGGATCGAACAGGCTAAGGCCGCAAATCGGTTGGCATTGTCAAGAATTTCTTGCGGCGGACGGTCATTAAGAATTCCGTTGACACAAGTCGCCGCAAACGCATCGCCAGCTCCGACTGGATCGACCACATTTGAAATGGGTTGCGGCCGACTCGAAAAAATAGACAGTTCGTTGGTTCCGTGGTCGGTTTGCAACCAGAAAGAATCCCGTTCGCCGCAGGTGACGATCAATGAGGGACGACGTTCGGAGTTTAGTTTTGAGAACAGCGAATGGGTCGCCTGCACCAAGCTATTCGAATCAGCAAGCTGAATTGTAGCTCCCGAGAGAATCTCTAATTCTTGATGGCTCAGCTTGATCCAGGTCGCGTCAGCAATAAGTTCGATCGTGAGACTCTCGTCGAACCATTGATCGCGTAGATTGACATCGACGAATCGCGTTACGTCGACGCGTGATAATAAATCTTTTAGGCCGGTTCGATTGTGGCTGTTTCGGAAGCACAAAGTTCCGTGGTAAATCACCTTAGGCGATACGACTTTGATGCTTGGAAGCAATTCCCCGAACGGAATGAAGTCGTAGGCTTGCCGGTCAACAATGTCGTAACTAACTTCGGAAGTGTTCGACTCATAGGTGACATTGACAACGCCGGTGGGTGCGTGATCCACATTGCCGATAAAGATTGTCGGCATGCCAGCCCGTTCGAGGTGCGAAAGAATTTCTTTACCAGACGGATCGTTTCCGATGGAAGAGACCAAGTAGGAAGATTGACCCTGTTGGTGAAGGTTCCAGGCAACGTTGAGCGGCGCTCCGCCCAGGACTTGGTTCCCGTCATCGAAGCGGTCGAAGAGGACTTCGCCGATGATCAATGCGTTCTCGCGACTCAAGATATTTTCTCTCTGGTTCTTCCTTGGGGATTAGCTGATCGCAATCAAACCAATGTGATGGGCAGCAGGGATGCTCTCCATGCCGTCATATTCAGTGGGTTGCCAAGTGATCTGGGGTGGGCATATCGCCAACCTTCAACCAACTCCGAAGCGAAATGCATACCGCTTCACGAGAATGCATGATTGTGGGTCGATAGCCCTCGTTAGCCAGCTGTAGTGGGGTTTTTGTGGAACATCCTAGATCATCCCATGCAATGATTGCTCGTTTTTCACTCAACTTGGTCGGATTGCGACCAGTCTGTTTTGTCAAAACTGCCGGTAAAAGTATCCGCCACAATCACGGCCAACCCAAGTTTTTCAGAATGGTCGGTTTCCGGTACTCAGATTGCACCAGTCAGATTTCGTGGTGAGTGAGTTCTAAGTATCAGTGTCGAATTAGCAAAAAGATCGTTCGCCAATTTTGATTTTCTTGAAAGTGGAAGTGAGACATGAAGGCAGCAGATCTATTTGTGAAGGCTTTAGAAAATGAAGAGGTCGAGTACGTTTTTGGAATTCCTGGAGAAGAAAACCTTGATGTTCTCGAATCGCTATCGGACAGTTCAATCAAGCTAATCCTCACACGCCATGAACAGGCTGCCGGATTCATGGCTGCAACTTACGGTCGTCTAACCGGCAAAGCTGGAGTTTGTTTGTCGACGCTGGGACCAGGCGCGACGAATCTGGTCACGTCGGCCGCCTATGCAAATCTGGGAGCCATGCCCATGGTAATGCTGACCGGGCAGAAGCCGATCAAATCAAGCAAACAGGGACAATTTCAGATTCTCGACATCGTCGACATGATGCAACCCCTGACAAAGTTTACAACCCGCATCGAAAGTGGGACCAGGATTCCTGCCTTTGTTCGCGAGGCATTTCGGATCGCACAAGAAGAACGACCCGGCGCGACCCATCTAGAATTACCAGAAGATATCGCTCAGGAAACGACAAACGCCCACACGATCCCGCCGAGTTTGGTCCGTCGGCCAGTTGCCGAATCCAAATCCATTGCCGCGGCTGCTGCGATGATTTCTCAGGCAAAAACTCCGTTGCTATTGATCGGCGCGGGAGCCAATCGTACTTCGACTTGTAAGGCCTTGCGTCAGCTGATCGACAAAACGCAGCTGAGGTTTGTCACGACTCAAATGGGGAAAGGAGTCGTCAACGAAAATCATTCTTGCTTTGTTGGCAACGCCTCTGTGTCGTCGGGCGATTTCGTCCATCGAGCAATCGAATCTGCCGATCTGATTATCAATGTAGGGCACGATGTGGTTGAAAAGCCACCTTTTATAATGCAAGGTAATACCCGCAAGGTAATTCACGTCAACTTTCGATCGGCGCAAGTAGATCCGGTTTATTTTCCTCAAGTCGAAGTGATTGGGGACATTGCCGCCAGTATTGCCCAAATCACTGACTCGATGCCCGGCACCAGCGAGTTTCATTACCAGCACATCGATCAAATTCGAACCGCAGTGAACGATCATATTGTTCGCGATGCCAACGATAACCGATTCCCAATTTTACCGCAGCGATTGGTTGCTGAGATTCGAAAATTGATGCCCGATGACGGCATGATTGCATTGGACAATGGTATGTACAAAATCTGGTTTGCAAGGAACTACCCTGCGATGCAACCCAACACCGTACTACTGGATAACGCGTTGGCCACGATGGGCGCTGGATTGCCGTCAGCCATGGCGGCCGCGATGCTGTACCCTCAGCGAAAAGTTGCAGCGGTCTGTGGTGACGGAGGATTCTTAATGAACTCAGCGGAATTGGAAACAGCCAAACGTCTTGGGCTTAATCTGGTAGTGCTTATTTTGCGTGATGATGGGTTGGGGATGATTAAGTGGAAGCAGGCCCACATGGGATTTGCCAACTACGGCTTGGATTTTGAGAATCCCGACTTTGTTAAATTAGCTCAGGCCTACAATGTTTCAGGCCATCGAATTAAATCGACCGAATCGCTTGCGCCTACCATCGAATCCGCATTTCAAGCCGGCGGGGTACATGTCATCGACATCCCAGTAGATTATTCCGAGAACGATCGAATTTTTAATCATGAGATTCAAGAGTTGAGTCAAAAAATTGCCATTCCAACGAATAGCGATTCCTAACAAAAAATGAACTAAACGCGAGAACGAATAGCCTGACTCCCACCTGACACGGATAGGTGACAGGCCTTATGTTGCACCGTTAAGGCACAGCCACGAATCTCGCGAATCCGAACGAATCCAATTTGGTGATTGCATCTCAACCCGACGTTTGAGTGAGAGATCGACTCTTGGGACAATCAACTGCAAGATTGATTTTACAAACTGCTAATCACCATTCATTTGAGCTTCGTGGCTTCCAATTTTAATGAGCCATTGAAATCATCATTCCGTTTTGGAATCAACTGAACGGCTTCCCCAGATTAGATGGTCCAACGAAAACTTGCCGCCACCGGTAAAAATAAGAGTCGCGTAAACCGCCAAATAGCACGCAGCCAGTTCTTTAGCTTTCCATGGATCGCTTCCATGAACGACGAATAAGGCGATAATCATGGTGAAGGCAAGAGGGATCGAGGCAACCCGCGTGATCAAGCCAAAAATAAGCAATACCGAACATCCAACTTCGGATCCAATTGCCGAGATCAGGCTCATTTGACTGCCCATTCCCAAGGGATCAGGGAATTTGTCCGCAAGGTCGCTGAAGCTCGACAATTTTTGCCAACCGTGAACCAGCATGAGGCATCCAAAGGCGACACGCAAGATAAACAGTCCCATTGATAGTGCCGTAGAGTTCAAACTTTTCATCGTTTCTCTTTCTGTTAATTCAATACTTATTCATCCAGTAATTCATTGATGCGTTCGTACAACAATTGAATATCGGCTCGATCGTTTTGCCGACCGCATCGTCGAAAAGGTTCGTCTTTTGCTTTTACGACAACGTCGTAAACTTCGGTGAGCGGAGTGATCAATTGGTTGGCGACGGTTCTGAGATAGATCAGCCCGATAGTGAACACAGTGAGGGTCATAAAGACGACTCCCCAGGCTCCTGCATTGCCCAGCCGCCGAGCGCGGTCGTCTGCCGTTCGCATTGCATTGCGATTGATTTTAGAAAGTTGCAAGATAGAGGCAACGATTTTCGCAGTCGCCTCTTCGTCTCCCTGCATTGCGTTTTTCCAGTGAGATTCAATGGAATCCAATTCTTGTTGTTCGCCCTGTTCCGTCACATTCCCTGCGGCTGTTTCGTACGCTTTGCGGAAACGCCGGCTAAGATTGGAATCGTTGGTTGCTTGCTGATCGCTGTCAACGAGCGGAGCTTGGTTTTGAATTTGAACCAACGCTACCAGCATTTCTTCACAGCTACGCAAAGATTTTTCATTTTGCTTCAAGATCGTTTCGATTGCTGGTGACATCCTTGTGAACACCGCGATCGTTCCGATTCCTAACAGTAGGATGAGAATCAGAAAAAACCAGCCGCCGAACCGAATTGCGTTGGGCAATTGCATTTTTGACTACGCCTCTTCGATCATTTTTGTGACTGCGCCTCGTTTAGAAACGAGGATCAAGCGATCGTCTTGTGAGATTCGATCGACTCCCTGCGGTAAAACAAACTCACCGGACGTGGCTTTACGAATCCCAACGACAACGACGCCAAATTTGGAAGGCAACTTTAACTCCGATAAGGCTTTGCCCAACATTGGTTCAGGAAATTTGACTTCCGTCAATTGCAGATCCGTACTCAACGGCACATTGGAAATGATATTTTCATAGGCGATTTGATTGGCGAACCGAACTCCGAATTCTCGATCTGGGTTAACGACTTCGTGGGCTCCGACCAGACGTAGGATTCGCTGTTGGACTTGGCTACCCGCTCGAGCAATCACCTTGGGAGCTCCCATTTGCCGAAGCAAAGCTGTGCAGATGGTTGCAGCATCTCGTGATTCATCACCGATCCCGCAAACGCAGACATCTCGCTTTTCAGGTTCCAGACTTTCCAATGCTTCTTCATCGGTTGCGTCAAGCGAAACAGCTTGGGCAACAATTTTGGAAGCTTTTTCAACGATGGCCTCATTCTGGTCAACTGCCAGAACTTCCACACCTTTTTCGGTAAGCGATTCAGCCAATGAGAATCCAAACTGGCCAAGCCCAATAACGAGTACCTGTTTCATTTGCATTGCTTTCTATCAGGAAAGTGGAATTTCAGCCTGGGGCAGTGATCGCCTTTTCACTTTGGGATCTTGCGTCAACAGAACGAACAACGTCAATGGGCCAATCCTTCCGACGAACATGCCGATAATGATCAGGCATTTCCCGATTTCATCCAGTTGACCTGTCGCCCCGGTAGAAAGCCCAACAGTTGCCAAAGTGGACGTCGCTTCGAAAATAATATCGCGTGTAGAAATCGCTTGAGTGACGGTCAGCATAAAAGTCAAAACGAACCACAGCAAAACGCCTGATCCGAAGATTGCGATCGCTCGATAAACTAAGGTGGAAGAAATCTCCCAGCCGTGAGCTTCAGCATCCTTACGTCCAACGACGTTAGTCCAAAGCGCTGCCATTAAGACTCCAATCGTAACCGTTTTGACGCCACCTGCGGTTCCTCCCGGACTTCCCCCGACAAACATCAACGCCATCATAATCAGCATGGTCGGGGCCGCGCTTTGGCTGATGTCGATCGAATTAAACCCGGCGGTTCGAAGTGTTACTGACTGAAACCAGGCGTTGTTTAGTTTGTCAAATACTCCGAAATCTCCCAGCGATCTTGACCATTCCAATGACAAAATCATGACAAATCCGAACATTAAAAAAAACAGAGTGTAAACCAATGCCAGGTAAGCTGCCGGCGGAATTTTCTGACGTTTCAACAGGGCCGGAATTACAAGAACTGTGGCTGGGGCCAACCCACCGGTGATGATTAATATTCCAATCGTATGCAGGATGAGTGGCTTACCGGCGTAGGGAACAAGGCTGTCGGTTTGCAGTGCAAATCCCGCGTTGCAA
>JBCCSJ010000054.1:0-23361 GCA_039200505.1 Planctomycetota bacterium
AAATCCGCCACCACCGGGTAGATGAAAACAAATTTGGTCATCGGGTTGCATCCACAAATTTCGTTTGGGATTGCCCTGATTTTCATTAACCAAAAACTGCCCTTCCAAACCCGGACTACCATTTTCGAGACCGTTAGCTGCAAATTTCGTTCGGTCCACCATCGCAGAAACGCTCCAAGGTTGATCGCCCGAATACCTCATCTGAATCGACTGCCCCAATCCACCACGGAATTGGCCCGCTCCTCCCGAATCGATTCTGAGTTCTTTCTGAGTTTGCAAGAAAGGTGCCTCGGTTTCAACAATTTCGGTGGGCACTCCACCGACACCACTCGGAAATCCGGTTGTATTTAGACCATCCTTGGTCGGTCGTGCCCCCGTTCCACCCAACATAAACAACGTCAAATTGGACTGCCTTTTGCTTGCGGGCCAGAATGCCCTCCAAATACTCATCCAGATAGGATCGGCGCTTCCTGCCAAGACTCGATCAGGAATCGCTTTCGCAAGGGCTCCAAAAATAGCACTGGGTAAAAAATGACCAACGAGGTGTCGCGAAGCTACCGCGGCAGGTCGGCGGCAATTCAAAATGCTTCCTTCCGGAGCGGTAATTCTGACCGGTCGGAATGAACCTTCGTTATGAGGTACTTCGGGGCTGATTGCCGCTTTCATCGCAAAAGATGCGTACCCTTTGGTGTAATTCAGTACCACATTGATACCGCGTTGACTTTGCGGTGATGAGCCAGCAAAGTCGATCAAAATATCTTCGTCTTCGACGGTAACAGCAACCTTGATGCAGAGCGGTTCCTCGAAACCATCACTCCAAAGTTCATGGCGATAAATTCCGTTTTTTAAGTTTCGAATGCCTGCTCGCATCGCGGTTTCGGAACGATGGATAATTTCGTCTGCC
Source organism: Planctomycetota bacterium (assembly GCA_039200505.1). Classification (GTDB taxonomy): domain Bacteria; phylum Planctomycetota; class Planctomycetia; order Pirellulales; family Pirellulaceae; genus Mariniblastus. The sequence goes on from JBCCSJ010000054.1 coordinate 905, forward strand.
AGAGGGTCGATCGTATCCAACCCGAATTCATCCATCATCGCCAGCAAACTCCTTGTGCCTACGGCGTTGGAGGATGTTTGTGCATACAGGTCGCCGACGGTTTCATCAGGCGTTCGCACATTGGCACGAATCAATTTAAAGAGTTCCTGATTAGGTTCACCAGCTTGGAAGAGTTTCGTTATTGGAATCTGAAGTCCTTCTTCAAAAACTTCGTGAGCTTCGGCCGATAAAATTCTCCCTCCCACATCTGGTGAATGGCAGCAGTTCGAAAAATAAGCCACAATCCGACTACCTCGAAATACCGGGGTCAAGACAGTCAAATCATTGACTTGGCCCGCGGTTTGCCAAGGATCATTGGTTACCAAAACATCGCCCGGCTGAAGAGACTGCGGCGGATACTCGTTTAAAAAATGAATGGCACCAGTTGCCATCGGGTTGATGTGTCCCGGTGTTCCGGTTAACGACTGAGCAATCATCAATCCTCGAGAATCAAAGATACCGCAAGCAAGGTCAAGTGATTCTCGCACGATCGTACTAAATGCGGTTCGAATCAAAGTTGTCTGTTGTTCGTTGGCGACCGAAAGTAGACGGTTCCAAAGCACTTCCAATTGAATCGGATCAAAGCTCATGAGTCAGACTCCGGGGCAACCACCGACTCTAGGGGCAACGCGACGATTAAATTAAAATGCTCATCGATCTGACATTGAGCACCAGGACCAACAATGACCGTCGATTCTTTTTCTTCTACGATAGCCGGTCCGGAAAATTCCAAACCTGGACCCAAAAGGTACCGATCAAAAACAGGCGTTTCCGCATAATCCTGTGATTCAGGAAACCACGCCCGGCGTTTCCCTTTGATTGCTCGCTCAACCCCTTGGATCTTGTCTTGGGACGCCATTTGAAGCTTTATCTTCGGCGTAGGCCCTGACGCGACGACCCGCCAATTGGTGATTTCTATTTCGACGGGCGGACCATTGCGTTCGTAAAGTTCCTGATAGGCTGATTCAAATCGGTTGCGTATTTTGGGGGCGGATTGGTGATTCAAAATTCCAGATGGCAAATCCACGGAAATTTCAAATCCCTGCCCATAATACCGCATATCGCAAGTTCGTTGGAATTGAATGTCAGACTCTTGAAGCCCGGATTCGGACAAAAGTTGGCGTCCACTTTGTTCCATTTCAAGCAGAATCTGGTTCGCCTGATTCCAGTCGACTTGGTCTAAAATACAATTCCAGGACCTGACAAAATCGAACGACAGAGGAGCAGAAAGGAAACCAACGGTGCTCATGATTCCGGCTCCCAGCGGCACCATCAATTCCGGGACACCAATCGCTTTTGCGATTCGATAGGCCTGAACCGGGCCGCCACCTCCAAAGGCAAACAGAGTAAATCGACGCGGATCTTTCCCTCTTTCGAGCGCATGAACGCGAGCCGCATTAGCCATATTCTCGTTGGCAATTTGGTAAATGCCCCAAGCAGCTCTTTCGATCGTAAAACCCAATGGATCCGCGATCTTGGTTTGGATTGCCTGTTTGGCAGCGTCAACGTCGAGCGTCAATTCTCCACCAAGAAAAAAATCGGGGTCCAGGTAACCCAAAATCAAATTGGCATCCGTCAAAGTTGGTTCTGTACCACCTCGGCCGTAGCAAACCGGCCCCGGTTCGGCCCCAGCAGAGTCGGGGCCAACCTTTAAAAGGCCCATTGAATCCACTCGGGCGATCGAACCACCTCCCGTCCCAATTTCGATGAGCTCGATCACAGGCAACTTGATTGGCAGCCCGGAACCTTTTTTAAATCGATAAATTCGATCCACTTCGAATTCGTGGGCAATCAAAGGTTCACCTTGATCAATTACACAAATTTTTGCCGTCGTTCCTCCCATATCAAAGGAAATCAGATCTTTTTTACCAGCAGCCATTCCGTAACTATTTGCGGCGAGCGCTCCGGCCGCCGGTCCCGATTCCAACAGCCGATAGGGAAATCGAATCGTGGTTTCTACGGTGGCAACACCACCGCTAGAGTGCATCAAATAAAAACTTCCGGTTACTCCAGATTGATTAAGACGTTGCTCCAGACGTTGCAGATAAACTTCGACCAACTGCTGCACGTATACGTTTGCGATTGTCGTTGACGTTCGTTCAAATTCGCGGATCTCTGGAACAACATCCGAAGAAATAGATACTCGGATTTGAGGTGCGACGTCATGGATTAACTGACGCGTTCGCCGCTCATCAGATGGATTGGTAAAGCTATGCAGGTAGCAAACAGCAATCGCCGAGATCCCCTTTCGATCCAATTCAGCGGCTAACTTTTTAACTTTTGATTCATCAAGTTGTTGAACTGTTTCTCCGTCGGCACGTGTTCGCTGGGAAATATCGAATCGAAGATGCCTTGGCACAATGGGTCGCGGTTGTTCGAGCATCAAATCGTAAAGGTCGTAACGAGTTTCTCTGCCGATCTCCACAACATCTCGAAATCCCTCAGTTGCGAACAAAGCCGTTGTGGCTCCCTTCCGTTCAATCATTGCGTTCGTCACCAAGGTAGTCCCGTGGATCACAACTTCGATTTGTTCAGGCGGAACATTGGCTCGCTGCAGTGTTTCAAGCAAAATCTGTTCGACCGCCTGGTCCGGTGCTTCAGGTGTGGTCAGCACCTTTCCTATCCAAAACGATCCGGTATCCGGTTGGACCAAAATCAAGTCAGTAAATGTCCCTCCGATATCAACGCCGACGCGATATTTGGCAGGCACTTGAGTCACTCAATTTCCTCCAAATTTGGAAAATCGGATGGAGGTTGAATATCGACCGTTGCCGACCGCTGCTGAGCGAGCATGCCTCCATCCACGACGATACCTTGCCCGGTGATATAATCTGCATCTTCAGAAGCCAAAAAAACGGCAGCTCCCGTAATGTCTGCGGGCTCCCCGATACGTCCCAAAGGAAGATTGACACCGCGAAGCTGCCGGCCCAACTGGTCAATACCTGTTGTATCGATCGAACCCGGAGTCAAAATATTCACCCGAATTCCGTACGGCCCGAGGTCCAACGCCATAGCACGCGACATCGCTTCTATACCGCCTTTGGTCGCGTCGTAGGCAACGAAACATCGGTGAGCACGGGTCGCTCCGCCAGAAGAAAGATTGATGATAGAACCGCTGCCCTGTTTTGCCATCCTTTTGGCAGCAAAGAGACTGCACAAATATGTACCTGTAAGATTGACGCCAACGATTCGATCCCACCAAGCTTTGTCCCCGGTCAAAAAATGCTTCATCGGGGAAATCAGCCCTGCGTTATTGACCAAAATATTGACGGCTCCCAAAGCATCCGTTGTCTCGTCAATTAATCGTCGTACCTGTTCCTCGTCGGAGACATCTGTCGGGATAGCTAATGCTTCCGCATCATTCGACTTGATCTTTTCAACCACTCGATGACATCCGGCCCGATCAACATCGGCAATGACCACTTTGGCACCTTCATTGGCAAATCGAATAGCGATTGCTTCACCAATTCCTTTCGCGGATCCGGTCACGATTGCTACCTTATCTTTAAGCCTCATTGTCGTCTCCGATTTCTGGATTTACTGGTGGACTTGGATTTTTGGATTTGCGTCAATTCGAGGCGATCGGGGTTGCGGCCTTCTGAGTTTCCTCGAATTTTAAAACAGATTGTTACAGTTTTTTCATTTTTTGTGAGGGGATTTGAAATCGAATTCGCTATTTCATTAGCAACTCCATCGGGGCGTTGCCAATTGATGTAAATCGAATATCGAATGGAAAACGTTATGAAATCTCTCCGTTCATGTGTCTGGCTCTCAATTTTTGAATTTTTTTTCAGCCTTCAAGCAGCTACATTTGTACAAACGAATCCGTCTGAATCGCTTTTGGATGCGATCTCGAAACTGGAATCCAGGCAAGAAGTTTTTTTGAAAGGGAAGCAAAGGAGATTGGAAGCGACGAAAATTTTGGTGGGTTGATGATCGTTCAGGGAGACGGTGGAAATTCGAAAATATTTGAACAATCCATTGTTTGGAAGTTCGCATTCTGCCGGGTCACAATTCGTTGTCGCTGACGGAGCGGTTAATTTGGTTAATCAGCGTATTCCCATCGATATTTTAAAGACGATTTGCAGTATCAATATTGGTCAAAAGCATGAAGAGCGGGAGCAGTTTTAAGTTACCCGTTTCGCGTTTTCCTAATCGACTTTGCTTTTCATGATTGCGGTAGGCTTCTTGCAAAAATGATGTTATCGAGGATTTCGACATCGCCTTCCTACTATTTGTCTTTTGTCAAATTTCGACACCGAAGTCACCTGAGCTGTGTTAATCCAATCTTTAACTTGGCTTAACACTCTGCTCACATTTGGTTCGTAAGCTCGTCTCTTTTAGCGGCTTGAATTCGACAATCGGATACATTGTCCTCGACCGATTGACCCGAGACTACTATGCTTTACGAAATCGTATCGACTCAGGCAGACCGAGGGGTTCTGAGGGGGACCAGCGGGTTTTGTCCCGTTGCAGTTACAGAAGATATTCCAAAAGCTTTTGTGAAACCACTTTTTTCGATCGCTAGGCGACAAGTGAAAGAGGCAGACGGGCTTCGACCAAAATCGAAGTACTTCTATTCGCATTTTCCGTTTTCGGTCGATGGAAAAAAGCTGCAAATCCTGACTCGTGGAACTCGATTATCGAAAAATAACTATTTGGTACACCAAATGTACGCTCTGGGGGAAACAGGCGGTCGAAGGAACAGTCGCGATTTACGAAGCAAAAACGTTGCTAAGTGACGAAACCAAGCTAAGTACTCGCGAAACATTGATTTACCGGCTTGCTAAGTGAATTACCCACAAGAATCGAATTTTCAGTGACGCTAGCCGGTAACTAAATTCATAGCGAGTCCTAAAAGAATGTGACAATATTTTAAGTCAACTAAACCGCTTCCAAGAGCGATCTGATAAGCTGACTCCAAACGAATGTCCGAGCGATGCCCCTCCGAAAAACGATTCGAAGAATTAGTGGTACAGCGATGTAGGAGCTATTAACTGGTGCTCATCATTTGAATCAATTTTTGATCGAGCTGTTTGACGATGGTTGCTTCAGAGTCATTTAAATAAGTCACAATTTGGTAACCCAACCGGATGTAGTTTTGGGGTTCGACTCGGTGGCTGGCAATCTTTACCTGAAAATACCAAGGTTCTTGCATCCCGATATCGGGCTGATAAAAACCAATCACGTTATCTCTGGTCTTTGGAAAGTGCTGTGAAATGACTCCAAAACCGTAATCACAAATATCTGTGGTAAATCCGAATCCCGTGTAATCCAAACGAGGTCCTTTTTCCGACCAATCCGAAATCAAAACAGGTATCACTCGATTGTATCTTCGATGACTTCGGGTTTCATTCATCATTGGCTTGTTGGGGCTGGTCATGTCGATGAGCTTCCGAATTTTCGGAGCAGCATCCACAAGTTCGCGGCTTTTTTTGAATGAAAAAAGTGACATCTCGGAGTTCTTTTCTAAAAAATGGCTGGTGAAACTTAGGTCGCCAAAAACAAAACGCATTTACATTCGGACAGAATTCGTTACCAATTTGGTCTGAAGTTGGGATTTTGACGATAAACACGTCGAACCCAATCCACCCAAATTTGAAAGATAGGAGACAGGTATTCTGGATGAAAGCAATCTGTTTTAAGGAAACCGAGAAGGTTTCTGTCGACCAGATCGACGACCCAGCGATTCTTGATTCCCGCGATGCCATCGTCAAAACCTCCATGGCGGGTTTATGCGGATCGGACCTACATGTTTATTTTGGGCGAGAGCAGGGTATCGATGTGGGGACGGTCATGGGCCATGAATTTGTCGGTCATGTAGTAGCTACCGGAGACCGGTGTGATCAAATTCAAATTGGCGACCGAGTCTATTCACCATTCACTACCAACTGCGGGGATTGTTATTTTTGTCAAAACGAATTACCCGCTCGCTGTGTGAAAGGATCTTTATTTGGATGGCGTGAAAATGGAGTGGGCCTTCATGGAGGTCAATCCGAATTGGTTCGAGTTCCTTTGGCCGATGCCACTTTAAAAAAGATCCCGGAATCAGTTTCTGATGAGAGCGCATTGTTGTTAGGTGATAATTTCAGCACCGGGTTTTACTGTGCCGAAATGGCTAACATTCGGCCGGACGGAACCTATGTCGTGATCGGTTGCGGCACTGTTGGCTTGCTTTGCATCATGTCAGCCATTCACATGGGCGCGAAAAACCTGTTTGCACTTGATCCAGTTCCGGCCAGACAAAAACAAGCCGAAACATTGGGGGCAAAAGCGTATTTCCCGGATTCCCGTGCAATTCAAGCGATCAAGAATGAGACCCAAGGTAGGGGAGCTGATGCAGTCATGGAATTGGTGGGCCTACCCGACGCCCAAAAGATCGCCTTTGAACTGCTTCGTCCCGGGGGCATTATGTCGGTGGTAGGGTGTCACTGCACCCCCAATTTCTCGTTTAGCCCGATTGATGCATTTGATAAGAATCTGACCTACCGCACAGGCCGCTGTCCCGCTCGACACTACATGGATCGCCTGACTCCGATGGTGGAAGATGGCACCTTCCAAATCGATTCGTTTATTTCTCAGCAGTTTTCTGCCGACGAAGGCAAACATGCCTACGATATTTTCGCCAACCGTAAAAACGGATGCCTGAAAGCAGCCATTCGGTTTGATTAAACGGTCAATCTATAAAAAAGGTATAATTGGTGATTGATAAGTGTGAACGTTTCAACGCCATATCAAGTCCGACTCTACGATGATTGACCTAATTCGATTTGTGAACGATCTGATGTCGGGCGGCAGTTTGAAAATGCCGCGGCTGAAACCTTGGAAGGTAGACGAACTTCAGCAAACAGAACAGGTTTTAGTCGATCTGGAATTGGATTATCGAAATTCACTTCCTGGTCTACCTCCGCCATTTGCAGCCGATTGGGCAGTCTGGGCCAGCCAAGCTCTTTTTCGAGTGGTGCAGTTCTATACTTTTCGCGAGTATCCAGACCGTGAAGTAATCGAAGAACTGAAAAACACTTCGGAAGTTGCACCGGAATCAGGTCGAGATTCTTCGGCTCATTACAGTGTTGATTTTCTTTTTCGATTCATTCCGGACCTGTGGAATTTGATCCGATTAAGAGACGGTTCCGACCCGTTACTTTTGATCGTTCAACAATGGGCGATCCAATGGCCTCTTTCGTCCGTTGGAATTCTCCAAAACGAATGGTCCAATCAAAATAATGCCCGCCGGGAGGTCAAAAATAAGCACACGGTAAATCCCAAAATGGCAACAAGTTGGGATGCTCTTATTCTAAAAGAGTACCTGGAACCAATTTTAAGACATCCAAGCTTAGCTCAGCTTTACACCGACCGAATCGTCAAACGAGAAGATTCATCACGAATCGATCATCCCAAAGTCGTAGAGTTAATCAATCAAAATATCGGAATCTACGCAAACTTGATTGAAGGGCTCACAACAAAATTTGATCTTGCCCAAAACAGTCCTAACACAAAAATTGACGAAACTGAATAACCAAAGCCACATGAAGCCCGAACACCAGAACATCGCCGCCGAGTTTGAATCCAGGGTCCTTGAACCAATGAAACGTGCGTTCGTTGGCAAAGATGAAGTCATAGATTTGCTTGGGGTCAGTTTAATTGCCAGAGAAAACCTTTTCATCCTCGGGCCACCCGGAACTGCCAAAAGTGCCTTGGTCCAAGACATGGCGCGGCGAATTGAAGGGAAAGTGTTCGACTATTTATTAACGCGCTTCACAGAACCCAATGAAATTTTTGGTCCGTTTGACATTCGAAAACTTCGAGATGGAGAATTGGTTACAAACACTGAAGGAATGCTACCCGAAGCTACCTTTGTGTTTCTTGACGAACTGTTAAATGCAAATAGCGCGATTCTAAACAGTCTTTTGATGGTTTTAAACGAAAGGGTTTTCCGCAGAGGGCGTGAATCGCGATCTCTGCCCACGTTGATGGTGGTTGGTGCGAGCAATCAACTTCCCGAAGACGATGCTTTGGGTGCTCTTTTCGATCGTTTTCTTTTACGCGTCAATTGCGTCAATGTCGACGATGACCAACTTGGCGCTGTCCTGAAAGCTGGGTGGTCATTGGAACAGCAAGTAGACTTTGAACCTGCCGTCACTGTTCAGCAAATCCAAACACTTCAAAACCTGATCAAACAGGTTGACTTCGAACAGGTCCTACCTATCTATATCCAAACGATTCAGCGTTTAAGATTGGCTGGCATTCAACTTTCGGACCGTCGAGCAGTCAAATTACAGCGGATGCTGGCGGCAAGTTCGATACTTTGTGGGCGGTCGACAGCGATCGCTTCCGACATGTGGGTATTACGTTACATCTGGGACACTGTCGAAGAGCAAGGCATTTTGAATTCGCTGGTCAGCCAAGCCATCGAATCCGACAACACCGATCAACAAGAAGAACACAAACATCATCGACAATCTCAATCCGAATCCAAACCGGATCCAGAACAGCTTAGTCGCGACATGGATGCCCTGATTCATCAACTCTCGGATTCAGAAATTTCGACTTTAGAAAGATCCCAGTGTCGAGATCGCGTCAGCCTAATTGCTGCAAAATTTCAATGGATTGATGATGAAACCCAGCGAAGCTTTCTTCAGGAAAAGATGAATTCGATCTGGAAGCTTGTTGAGGTTGAAAATGCCAGTTGATACCGAAGATTTCAGTTGGGTATTTTCAATCCCTGCGAACGAAATTTCACAACTGAAGATGCTTTATTCCGTTCCTGGATTACAGGTCTTAACGCAAGATGGACTGGTATGGGTGGCAGTAAAATCGAACCGCCGAAAAGGAGTTGACAGATTAGAAGGTGACAAATCGAATTTTCCTGAACGAGATATCGATCTCGGTGATTTACCCGAAATAATTCGTGGCATTTACGGTGCCCAAATTTATTCACTGCATTCTGGGTCGCGGCTGATACCGTTTGGAAAGTCAGTACCCACGACTTCGCTTCCGTCCGGTCAGTGGCATGATATTCAAGACTGGATCGAACTCCGATTGCCGCGATCTGCTTGTTCACCGGGCAAACGGGCGGTCACTCAAGTTCAGTTGACAACGCAAAGGCTGCGATTGGAAGATTTTCAAAACCAAACCCCCAACCTATTGTGGACATCCATCGAAAATTGGACACACTACGGCGTTGAGGCCGCACAATTTCGATTAGACCCGCTTCAATTTGCATTCGATCCCGAACTTGGAATCCTAATTCGCGGATTGCCACTGCCTCCTATTGAAGGACGATATTTTTCGGAATCCGACCTTGTTGCTATCGAGTTCGGGTGGCATTGGCATCCCAGAGTTTCGACTCAAACACTGCGGCAAACTCTCGATCTAAATGACACAACTTTGCTCTTGCTGGAATCCAATGGTACGTTTCACGAAATTTCAATGCAACAATTTGTAAATGCCCGAAGGGAATCGATCAGGGCGACTGCTGGGGATTATCACTCCCTCCGAAACTCGTCAGAAAATCCCGAATAACGGAAGATCGGAATGACGATTAGCAAACCTAACTCAGAAGAAATTCGGCGGCTTGCCCGATCCTATTTAACACCGCCCAAGTCGAGTTTTTGGAAACTATCCGACGACCTGACAGCAGTGGACTGGATCACTGGAGCACCCATTGCGTTCCATGCTGAACTTGTTGCCGTGCTGGAACCGATGGTTGAAGTGGGGTTGCCAAATTGGGAATCCATTTTGTTGATCATGGCGGCGACTTCGGATCGTTGGCAAAATATTTCAGGCATCGAATCGAATGAAACTTTTGTGACTCCGCGGGACCTCTTGGCTCAAATCATGGGGGAGTCTTTGCTTGAAAATCCTCATATCCAATCAACTTTCGACGAAGTTCTTGATCGCTTAGGTCGACTTCGAAACTTGGACAATGATGTACGACTTTCAGTGCCTGCAAAGCGGACGTTGATGGAGTCCATTTTCTCCAATGAGAAACAGAACCGGCTTTCACCTGAGATTTCAAAAGAGGTCATTTCGCTACTTCAAAGTCACTTTCCATTCGATGATTGCGACTCTAAAACTCACAGCCGCGACACTTTACTGGCTGCAATTAACGAGTTGTCGCAAAACTCGATCCACCTCAACTCGCAACAATTAAGGCTACGCCGGGAAACGGGCTTCGATGAAGTGATCCTTCCATCGAACCAACCCGTTGATGATTTAAGTCCAACCAACGAAGTGGCCGCTCAGCTTATCGCGGACCTCCACCATGATGAATTGTTCGCAGGGATCGCCCGAGTCGCCAATCATTTAAAAACGGCGATAACCATCCCGAGAAAAATGAAGCGGACGGATGACCTGGCTTTGGGGGGAGTCACGGATATCGCAAATCGGGGCCAACTAGACCAATTGTTGTTGACCGAACTTGCCAACGATGATTTGACGTTGTCTGTCCGAATCGCGGTGAAAGAAGCAATGTATTTTCGTCGCGAAACACCGCCCCAATCAATGAATCGAAATCGGATTCTTATTCTCGACTCAGGAATTCGGATGTGGGGGATTCCAAGAGCAATTGGCTTGGCCGTCACTTTGGCGATGACTGCCAATTCAGACCCCGAAGCAAATGTTGAAATCTATGCGATCGATGAACACCGTTTGGTTCCCACAGATTTGCTGACGCGAGACGGTCTGACAATGCAAATGGAACGACTGGCACCCGAACTTCATCCCGGCCAAGCATTTCGTGAAATCAAGAAATTATCCCAGCAGTCTTCTGACCAAAATCAATCTTTCACTGAGATCGATATAGTTTTGGTCACAAACCAGGAAAATTTAAGAGACGATGAATTTGTTCAAGATTTTCGCGACTCAGACCTGGGGCCAATACATATCGTGTCTGTGGATCGTACAGGAATGACCCGGTTATCAACATTCAATCAAACTGGCAGCTACGAAGTTTCCAAAGTGCAAATTGATTTAGAACAGCTGACCGCTTCTGGTTCTCAACTTGTCGACTTTGCAAAACGCAAATCGCTCGGGATACCGGTCATCCTTACAACGCCTCAATTCCCAATCCGACTGTCGAAGGCCGGTAATCTCAGTTGTGCGTGGTGGGTAGGTCAAGATGGAGTCCTTGTAATTACCAAAGACGGCCAACTCTGTTTGTGGGACACTCCATCGAAGGGTGGGCAACTCATCAACAAACAAGCTCCCATCGGAGCCGTTGTCTGGAACGCCAAAGAAGCAATCGGTGGTATTTGGTACGCTGTTCTTAAATACCGAAATCAAGGCCGTTACATCCTTGTTTCTTTCGACAGGTCCTCCAAAGAAACCGAGTTCCGTTTTTTCGATTTAGAAAAACCTGCTGGATTCTTTGAACATCAAAACAACCTGTTCGCTGTACTGGCAAATTCTGTTGTCAAAATCGACTTTTTTGATTTAACCAACCTGCAAACGATTGCGCTCCCAGACAGAATCCAAAACTGGGTCAGCGGGCGATTTTTTACAGGGCAATTCGGAGAATGGTACGCCGTCTCGACTACGGAATTTTCGGCTGAATTGGAACACATCCCCATCAATTATCCAGCCGTAGCGTTGGTGGATTGTCACGATTTCGAAGGTCCCATTTGCATCGGTCCGAGGGGTGAAATTAGGGAATTAAGTGGTCGGCGATTGACGTTCAGCTATTCGCCGAAAGACATCATGAAGCAGTTCAGGGGAACCAAATTCGAAGTGGTGGATGTGAGTCCCTGTCGATCAAAATTCATCTTAAAGGATGCCGCGCGAAAGAATTCGTTTCCCGGAAATCTGCAATATTCGCTCGAAAGCAGAGAGTGCAAGTTCACGTACCTATCCGATTTCAATCTCACCGCAGCTAGGGTGCAGGTTCATGAAAGATCGACGCGGCGTCGCTATCACATCATTTCCATTTTGCAGATCCGCCATCCATTTCATGAAAACGCTCAAAATCAATCCCCAACCTCTTATGGCATTTCATTGTCCAAAGAGAAAGGTGACCCGGTCCATATCTACTGGTCACCCGAAAATCGAATCCACATAGGCAAGTTCATTGGTGAATTCGAAGTAATTAGTCGCAAGCGACTCACCGCAGTAGAAGCGGAATACGAAGGGGCATTTCGATTGACCGAAGCTATTTGGAATTCTCTCCATGCAGTTCTCGACTCTCGAGGAATGCTGCATCTTCGGTCGACCGATCCAACGATCCCAGAAATGACATTTGTATTGGATGACGCCAATCCAACCGTTTGGACCTCTGACGGGAGGCTTTACGGAGATATTTCTTATTATGCGGTCAACCAGATGGATAAAATTTCAGAACTCGATCTCTTTGAGACATCACAACTGTTAATTCAACAATTTGAAAATTGAAGATGCCAGCGATTGAAATAGAAATTCGGCAGAGCAAAAAAAAAGCCATCCAGCCAATCGGGGCCTATTTGATTCCACTCGGTGATACGTCTCAGTGGATCAACGAAATCGCAAGCTGGCCAGTAGCTCATCACGAACTCAAATTGTTGGTTCTTGCCAACCAGTCCAAGTCTGATCCCCCCGCGTTATTTGTTTTCGGCAATGTCCCTAAGCCAGATCAAGTTTCAGTTCGTTGTTTAGCCTATGGTTTGTTCGCTGATCGAATCTGGATTCCATTTGATTCAATCCTATTTCCGAACGTTAGCTCGCAAGATCTGGATCGCTTGATCGTCGCAGATCGAACCTACGTCTGGAGTCCCCAATTCGGCCTGTTTGGCGCAGATGCCGACGAGCTATTAAGCGTATCCGATCTGCTGAATTTTAAACTTTCCAACGCAGCTTGGAATTCAGCCAAAACAGGTCTGTATTGGCCGGATCGAATTTCTCAGGTGATACCTTCGGATCCATTCCCAAGCGTCGATGAATTGATGGATCAATTGGGAGGAAACATCGGTAGTCAGGCGGACAAACCAAAAGATATCCTGGACCATCCATCGTCAGTTCCCACAGATTCTGCAATCACCCAACTGGCCCGGAACGCCCTAGGGCCATTTGTGTACGCGGCCGACAAACTCGCGCAGCATCTCCCTTCTTCCATTCGAGGTCGAATCTCAACGTGGTCGAGTCGGTTCTTTCAATCAGCTTCAGAGGCAGTTTCTCGTAAGCGAAATCAGGAACTGCATCGGCTGATGGATATGCTCGACGGAAATCCGGACGAAGGATTAAAGTTCGCTCTTCCTTTTTCTAGCTGGATGCAAAATGGACGGGGGTTTTCTCGGCCCGGTTCGTCTTTAATGAAGCAACTGGTCAATTTCGATCTTTCCAGTCTGTTCGGAGGAGGTGCCAACAATAATCGGGCGGGGACCGACTACTGGGATGTTTCAGACAATCTCAGAAACCAATTGATCGATAAATATCGAGAGCTTGCTAAACGAGAACTTAATCTTGGCCGGTACCGGAGAGCAGCCTATATCTACGCCCATTTGATTGGTGATTTGAACAACGCTGCCAATGTTTTGGTGCAAGGTCGCCATTTTCGAGAAGCAGCCGTTCTTTATCGCGACAAATTGGGACGTAAAGAGCAGGCAATCGAATGCCTGATTCAGGGCGGACTCTACCGCGATGCGATCGATCTTTGTGAACAAGACAAACAGATCGAAAGAGCAGGGGACTTATGGCAAAAAATTGGCAAACCAGAAGAAGCACTTGGTTGCTATAACCAAGCCGTCAAAGTGGAATTAGATCGGCACGATATTATTGAAGCCGCCCGGATCCAAGAAGACAAAATCAATGACCGTCAGCTGGCATTGCAAACTCTCGCCTCGGGTTGGCCCGATTCGATCCAAGCTGAGTCTTGTATGCGAACTTCGTTGCGAATGCTACGCGAACTTGGGGATCACCAAGGAACACGAGATTGGTACCTCAAAGTGGTTGAACAAGCAGCGAATCGAAATTTACCGGCGGGCATGATCCAGCGAGTCAGCAAAGATGCGACTGACTACCCAGATCCATTAACCCGGCAAGCCGCAACACAATCCACTCAACAAGCGGTGTCTCGTATTTTGAAGCGAAAACCACAGCCCTATGCAGCCAAAGAATATTTAGACGCACTTAAGCAATTAGATCCTTCAGACAAACTATTGCGACGCGATTGTCGAAGGTACTGTGACCAACTGAATAAAGCGTCCGACTCGAAATTGCGACTGAAACGGTCGTCAGCGCAGTCTGCCAAATCAAGCGGAAAGCTGAAGGTCGTCAATCGCCTTGTTCTTCCGAGCTGTTCAGGCTGGATCTCGGCAACCGGTCTTTACGACCAAATCGTTGCATTAGGCTGTCAATCCAAGAATGAACTCTTGATCGCTCGATGCGACTGGAAGGGGGATCTCATTCAATCTGCCTCGGCCCAGGTGAATTCTCAAATCTCAGATGATTGGTTCCATTTTGAGGATATCGAAAAAAGAACTGACCCATTGGTTGTTGTCGGCCCAAATAGTCTAGGCGGTGCCCATGTTTTAGGGGCCAGCTTGCCTGAGATTCGTTTTACGGATACCGAATCAACCCGAGCTTGCAGCTTATCGACTTTTCCAGGTTGGTCTTCGGAATGCATCGCCGCAACTTTCTCTCACAACAACCTGCTTGCACGAATCCGAATCGTCGAATCCTCTTTAATCGCAGACTACCTAAACAGTGACGGACATCTCGTTTCGTCCAATTTTGTGACCGACGTCAATGGAAACCAACTTGACTTTGATTTAACAAGCAGCTGCTATTTTAGCGGAAAACGACTTTATGTTTCGTGGCAGGATCGGGTTTACTGCCTTGGGAAAACCGGCCATTCAGAACCATTTTCTGTGAACCAACCGGTAGTAAGAATGACAGGCACACCCTTGGGCACGCGAACCCGTATTGCCGTCGCCATGCAAAAAGGTGTCGAAGTATTCTGGCACGACTACGATGGGATACAGACCGTCGAAGCCGCCAGGCATCTAAATTATCCACTGGTCAGGTTTTCCCGCGCTGGTCATTTGGCTATTGCATCAGGATCGCAACTGGAAATTTACTCAACCGCACAAAAAAAACTGATGCAGCTGGGTTCACTAAACCTTAAATCGATGACCTCAAATTCAAAAATCACCGACCTGATTCAATGCGGTCAGGCGAATCAAATCGCCGTGCTGACTCAGTCGGGCGAAATCCTGTTTATCGAGATCAAAGGTTAGTCCAATCGAAGAAAAAGCTATACCAACAGATTCTGAATCATGTCGGTAATCAATTGTGCGTCTTTAGGTTCGAACCCGTTATACATTGTGTAAGCACCTGATGCGGCCCCCACAACCAAACATACGATTTGAATAATAGTTGGCATCAGCAACGATTTTCCCTGCATAAAACCAAACACGATGCAATAAAGGAATCCGGACGCAACGCACCCAATTCCGTGCTTTGCTTTCGCAGAAAAAGCGACCACGCTGATCCAGATGCCCATGAAAATATACATCGTGATGGAAGCGATAAAACTAATTGCTGATGTGGCGACGTATTGGCTAATTGTGTCCATGGTCAAAATGATGACCAAACCGATTCCGATGAAAATGATTCCGGCGATTCCGCAGATGACCGCGATCAGATACGACTCGGTTCCGTCGCCAAAATTCTGCTGATCCGAACTTACGGGCGAGTCCTCGATTTCCCGTTCGGCCTTCGCCATAATCCGTTCAGCGTCCGACATCGTCGACTCAGCACCAGCGTCCACATCTTCAAAGGCTTCGGTTTCCAACCTCGCGCCTGTTTCCATATTGTATCCGCACTCAACGCAAATCACGGCACCTGCGTTCATTTCCGCCCCGCATTCAGGACACATGGGTCCTAATGCTGCACCTTTGACATTTTCTTGGTCCAGCAAATCTAAAAGCGGATTATGAGACTTGGTTCCACCACCCACCGGAGCATTCACAGGTTTTGGTTGTCCAATCGTAATAGGAGCCTTGCATTTAGGGCATTTCGCTTTTCTGCCGGCCAATGAATCTTGCACCTGAAAAGTCGCATTACAACTGCTGCAATGAACACGAATGGACATACATTTTCCTTGTAGTTAGACACGTCGCGGAAAAGATTTTTGCATATTTCGACCAGGAAGAGAAAAATCTGCCGCCACTCCATTTTGTTATACCACCCCGTTTTGGCAACTGCTTTTAGTTTTAGTTCATAAAACTGGGCGGAATCGACGCTTTTGGGTCGTAAAATCCGAATTGACAGGACTAATGAATTCTGGAAAAACCCCGAGCTATTCGAAATTCTACCCTTCGAAAGGGTATTTCAAGGATCGAAAAGAGACGGAGTCCAGCATGCCTCACACAGCTTTCGGTGTTGAACCCAATCGAAGAGCAACTTACGAACTTCGGCAGTCTCGCTATCAGAATCTGGGTAAAGTCGTCGCGGATGCCGCAGATGCCATTTGGCAAGAGTCTGGGAATCGAGTCCGACTATTGGATGTGGGGACGTTTGACGGAGTTTCCCGGCGTTATATAGAAGCCTACCCGATCGGGGATAAAATTGACTTTGAGGCAGTCGATTTA
The DNA here is from genome assembly GCA_039200505.1 of Planctomycetota bacterium. Lineage (GTDB taxonomy): Bacteria > Planctomycetota > Planctomycetia > Pirellulales > Pirellulaceae > Mariniblastus. The sequence continues at coordinate 17,506 of JBCCSJ010000054.1, forward strand.
TACCCCTACGGTAAAGAATACGTTTACAAACACGATCAGTGGACGCATCATGAAATCGACCTTCTCAATGGGATGCCCCAACTCGAATCAAATTCTTACGACATTGTCATTTGCGAGCAGGTTTTGGAGCATTTGACTGACGTTGTTCCAACGATCCAGGATTTGGTTCGGGTCGTCAAACCAGGCGGAACCTTGATGGTTGGCGTCCCGATTTTTCCCGATGGAGCTCACTGGATTCGGAAATACGCCGTCCCTGTTCTCGACCGGTTATTCAAAACAAAAAAAGTCCGTGGCCATGTTCAAGCATGGTCGAAACGGACGTTTATCAAACAATGGTCCGATTTTGATTCGATCGACATTCAGGAGACACGCGGATTTCGGATTGTTTCTGGTGGAATACTACGCCCACTTGAGTTCACAAAAACGTGGTGGAAAATCAATCGGGCGATCGGGGCTGCTATGCCTGGTCTTTGCACCGAAATTCAATTTGTGGGTCGCAAAACCGAAGCCGCTTAATTGCGTAGTAATCAGACTTTAATCGACATCGGATTTTGGAAATCAGACTTCCAATCGACACTGGATTTTGACCCCGTCGACCGTTGTCTATGGCGAAAAGCCTTCTCAAGATCAATTCGAGCTGTTTGTTTAGCCACACTTGCGACCTGGGATTTAAACCCGAGCCTGTCGGTGTCATTTTGTCATCAGGCAGATGCCCCTCTCAACTTGCCATTTCCTGGCAATACATTTCAATTCTATAAAAATCTTAGGTGTATTTTCAAGAAAATGTGGGATTTCTGTCGGTGCAGAAAGCCAACCTTCATCGGAGAAGTCCGCTAAGCTGCAATCAATCTGGAACTTCTGGAGAAGTCCGCCAAAATGCAAAATCCATGGACTCCTGAGTATCCTTTTACCCTGCAATCAAGGTGTGCTAAAAGAATGGGTGGTTTTCCAGAGTCGAGCTGAAGCGTTCGTCCCTCCAGCGTTAACCGGAATTTCAAACCTAGTTGGTCTTGGGATCCGTTTCGGCATCTTGTTCTTGTAATACGCACCCAATTGGCACCCAATCTAAAAACTCGCGTCGATAGGAAAACTCATATCCTCAAAGGTATTTTCGCCCGACGTTGGGATTTTTTTCTCAAATCGGTAGCTTTGGCCCAGTAATTGCCCAACCGGTCTCTTGAGTTTGCGATCGCGCAAATATGTCAGGCTGCCGGTACACCGTTGCCATTGCCAGCCTTGTTTCTTAAAAACTTTGACTTAGAAAAGACTGTAGGAGACGGTTCATGGCCGTGGCTCAAAAGAAGAAGAAATCTGGTAAAAAATCGATTGGTCTTCAGCCTTTGGGGGATCGAATTGTCGTCGAGAGAGAAGCATCTGAATCGATGACCGCTGGCGGCATCGTTCTCCCAGATTCAGCCAAGGATAAGCCTTCGCGAGGGGTTGTGGTTTCGGTTGGTGACGGACGTCTTTTAAAGGACGGAACCCGAGGTCCGCTTCAAGTGAAGCCGGGCGACTTGGTTCTTTTCACCACTTATGGTCCAGACGAAATCAAACTTGGCGATGATGAATTCCTGCTGATGCGGGAAGATGATGTCCTCGCCGTAATTGAATAATCCAAAACTTAAACCGAACATCAACCTGATTTCAGGAGCACAACAATGGCAAAAATGATTGCATTTGAACAGGAAGCCCGTGAAGCAATTCGCCGCGGAGTTTCTAAACTAGCACGAGCAGTTAAGGTGACTCTCGGCCCTAAAGGACGAAACGTTATCCTTCAGAAAAGCTTTGGCTCCCCTACTGTTACTAAAGACGGTGTGAGCGTTGCCAAAGAGATCGAACTGGAAGACACCTACGAAAATATGGGTGCTCAGATGGTTCGGGAAGTAGCCAGCAAGACTAGCGACGTGGCCGGCGACGGAACGACCACAGCTACCGTTATGGCTGAAGCGATCTTCAACGAAGGACTCAAAGCAGTTACCGCTGGTGTGAACCCTATTCAAATGAAGCAGGGTATCGAAGCTGCCGTCGCCGATCTTTGTGAAAAATTGACCAAGATGTCAATCAAAATCAAAAACAAAGATGAAATGGCGAACGTCGCTTCCATCGCTGCAAACAATGATGGGGAAATTGGTGAGCTGTTGGCCTCTGCCATGGAAAAAGTTGGTAAAGACGGCGTCATCACAGTCGACGAAGGCAAAAGTCTAGCCACAGAAGTTGAGTGGGTAGAGGGGATGCAGTTTGACCGCGGTTATCTTTCACCCTATTTCGTGAATGAAACTGGTTCAATGGAGTGCGTTCTTGAGGATGCCTACGTGTTGGTTTTCGAAAAGAAAATCACCAACATCAAAGATGTAGTTCCATTGCTTGAGCAAGTAGTTCAGCAAGGCAAACCGCTGTTGATCATCGCCGAAGACGTGGAAGGCGAAGCTCTCGCAACGTTAGTGATCAACCGACTACGAGGAACCTTTAACTGTTGTGCGGTCAAAGCTCCTGGATATGGTGACCGCCGTAAAGCAATGATGGAAGACATTTCCATTTTGACCGGTGGAACAGCCATCTTCGAAGCTCTAGGAATGAAACTGGACCAGATCGGGTTACCTGAACTTGGTCGGGCAAAGAAAGTGATTGTTGGCAAAGATGCCACCACCATCATCGAAGGTGCGGGCAAAAGTACAGACATCAAAGCTCGGATCGATCAGATCCGCCGAGAAATCGAAAACACCACCAGCGATTATGATCGCGAAAAGCTGGAAGAACGACTCGCAAAGCTGGCCGGTGGTGTCGCCAAAGTCAATGTCGGTGCAGCCACCGAAAGCGAAATGAAAGAAAAGAAAGCTCGAGTCGAAGATGCCCTTCACGCAACTCGAGCAGCTGTCGAATCTGGCATTTTGCCTGGGGGTGGAGTTGCGTTGCTTCGAGCATCCAGCTTGGTGAAGCCCAGCAGTGAATTGTCCGAGGATGAAGTGACCGGATACAACATTGTTGTCCGTGCATGTCGAGCCCCATTGAACATGATTGCCAGCAACGCCGGTCAAGACGGTGGAATCGTTTGCGAAAAAGTCTTGGGCGGAAAAGCCAACTTTGGATATAACGCACTCACAGACGAGTACGAAGATTTGGTCAAATCAGGCGTTATCGATCCTGCCAAGGTGACCAAGACCGCGCTCTCCAACGCAGCCAGTGTTTCTATACTTCTGCTAACCAGTGATGCTTTGATCGCTGAACAGCCAAAAGATGGTAAAGATAGCGGTGCTCCTGACATGGATCCCGGAATGTATTAATCGTTTTTGCGAATGCTGAAACGAAATTGAGCGTCGACTTTTTGGTCGGCGCTTTTTTTATACGCGGGGCAGTAAGTCCTTCCAAAGGTCATGCATTTTCAGAGTGACACCAGCAAATACCAGGCAATAGTTGCGTCAATCGAGGTGTGTCTGGTAATCGGTCACCTTTGCTGAAAAGTTGGAATGCCATCCACCAAGGATCACTGCACATCGGCAAACATTGAATTGAATGCTGGCGGTAGCCTTCTCTGATTCTGTTAAGAATCATTCAATGACCGGCCAAACCCCCTGAAATTGAAGCTAGGGTTTTGCGATAAACCGTTGGAAAAAGTGTGAAGCGAATTCCAAAACTGAAAAAAGTAATTTAAAATGCTTGCGGATTTTGACGGATTTAGGGAGTCGGAATCAAGGATTGGGAAACCTGAGTAAAATTTAGCGAGCTTTTTCTGGCCTTTTGGGACCTACATGCAACGTTAAGTTGCCGTCGGTATCGAGTTGCGGCTGGTGTAGCTCTGAATTGTACGCAATCCCGTTCGTTTTCGGGGGAGGAAACGGAGCCTTCACCTACAACATCGATTTACTCAACTACAGAAATGTAAAGGAAGTTTTATGAACAAGTTCGTTTTTGCCGCTATTCTTGCGGCCCTGTTTACTGTTCCCTCCACCAGTTTTGGTCAAGTGGGTTGCTGCCAGCCAGTCAATCCATGCATCCAGACTCGAACCAAACTTGCCTTGGTTTGCGAAACCAAGCAACGAAGTCGTCTTCGATTCGCTTGCGTGACAGATGAGTGCGGTTGCAGTCGACGCAAACTAGTACGAGTCAGTGAGTGCGTAACACGCAAGCGACTTCGTCGTGTTTGCGTCCAAGTCGACCCTTGTGCACGTCGAACTGCATGCTGTCCAGATCCATGTGCGACACCTGATCCATGTGCAACTTCGGTTCAGTACGCTGCTCCCATTCAGTACGCTGCTCCAATGCCAGCGCCCGTAGTAGCTCCTGCCCCAGCACCTTGTTGTGGCGGCTAACCGGCCAACCGTCTTTGGATGGTAACATGAAAATAAATAGAGGTGCGATTTGGTTCGCACCTCTTTTTTTATTCAATTCCAAGTCGAAGCGGCATTGTACGTGGTTTCAATACTAACTCCCCGGTACACCTTTCCCCTCTAAAGCACAATCCACGGTTTTTTGAATCCGATTGCCACGCGCCTTTTCGCTTTTCGCCAGCTTGATCCAACGGAGGGCAAAACGCTGCTTGCTTGTCGGGAACCCGTTGAAATTTTTCTTGGCTTCCGGCTGAGCATCTAGGGCTTTTTGCAAATCTTCGGGCTGGATGAGCGCGTCCACGTCATCTAAAAAATTCCACATACCGTTTGCTTTGCTGCGTTCGACGGCGGCACGACCGGGCTCGGCCATCCTGCCTTCTTTTTCGAGTTTAGCAACGCGTTCTTTGTAGGTCTTGGACCAGTGCTGAGCCTGCCGCGGAGAGATCAGCTGCATGGTCCGTTGCTCGTCTAGCTTGCGTCGCAAACCATCAATCCAGCCGTAGGCTAGTAATTCGTCCAGCACTTCCCCGGTGGAGACGTATCTGTCCGGCGTCGATTTCTTAAAAGTCACCAGCCAAACGCTCTCCGCCTGGGCGTGATGTTCGGCTAACCACTTCCGCAGTTCGTCGGCTGAGTTGACGGGTACTTTGGAGAAATTTTTGGTTTTTACGGACATCAGGCTTGGCCGTTTGGGGTTAGGGATCGTTTGAATTCGAATTCATTTCTGCTCGGCGATTTTTGGCAAACTATTGAGTAGTCGTCGATGGGCGACGGAATCGTAGATCCCCTCTAATTCCAAAGTGATCAAGTTGGATACCCCATGCAGCGCACTTAGCATCTCGATCGAAATGTTTCGTTGCCTGAGAACCAAAGTTTGAAGGTTGCTCAATCCCGCTAGATTTTCAAGGCCTGTCGGTCCAAGGCGTGAGAGTTGCCCGAGTTCAAGAAAATCGAGTCTTGATCCAGAATTCCAAGTTGAAAACCCACTCAAATCCAAATTCTCATTTCTTGTAATCTTAAGTTTTCGCAAGGAGCTTAAATTCTGCAAGTGCGTCAAAGACTGGTCGGTAAGCAAGGGCACATCAGCCAAATAAAGCACCTCCAGGTTCGCCAAACCTGAGATCATTTTGACCGTCGAATCATCCAACCATTTGCAATGAGAGAGATCTAGAAATCGTAGATTATTCAGTTTTGAAATTTCCCGAAGTGAATCGGGCCGGATCGCTGTTCCATCAAGGTTAAGAACCTCGATTTCGCTACATTTTAAAATGGTCGCCATCGCCGCTGAATTAATTCTGGGACAATCTTTTAATTTCAACGATTTTAAAATCTGCGGAGACGACAGTTGCGAAAGTCCCTCTGCGGTGATCTGAGCGCATCTCGAAAAATCGACGAATTGAAGTTTCGTCATATTTTTCAAGCATTTTAAATGAGTGTCAGTCCAGTGAATTGAGTGAACTTCCAAATGCTGCAATTGATCTAACTTTTCAAATAAACGAAGGCCGTCTCCGTCGATATCTTCGTTGAACTC
>JBCCSJ010000055.1:0-22797 GCA_039200505.1 Planctomycetota bacterium
ACCGCTCGAATGTAGCCGTAGACGGTGCGTTTGGCTTTGCCGGACAAACGCAGGTCTTCGGCAAACTTTTGAAACAGTCTACCTTTGAAGTGCTCTGACTCTGATGGTAGATTGTCATACGTTGGCATGAGATTGTCCCTTTTCAAAATAGACTGAAAAGTACAAGCATGCGTTACAGCTAACTACACTCAATAGCGTTTGAGAAAACTACGCCGCAAAGCGGCTTTCTTGAACAATGCGATGCACGCGAAGCCAGGCTTGCGTGCATTTTTGAAATGGAGAATCACTCCTTCCGGCTCGGTGATCCCTGCCGTTATTCGCCTCAATCATGACAGACACAACATTCAACATATCACCTGAGGTGACGAAGAAACGCGATCGCGAGATCGTGGACTACGTGGGCGAACTTCGCACGGCGCTCCGACGCCCAATCGAGCAACACTGGCTACCTCGCAATCCGGTTGTCGCGTGCGATGATGACCACGCACTCCTCACCGCTCTATGCTACTCGTTTTATGACCACGTGCCCCTTCGATTAACCCCTGACGCATTGTGGATTACCCTCGCACGAGGGTTCGCATTGCACGTAAACGAAAATGCTGAAGTACTCCGCCACAGATTCGTTAGTCATTCTGGGCAGCAAAAACTGACTGTTACACGAATGGACTTTTTGCCCGGTAAGGAGAATCCATGGCCAGAGGTATTTGCAGCCTTTACCGATCAGATCGACGAGCACACTGGCGGCCTTGGCAAAATCGTCCGTGGGGACTTTTCAACAACTGGCCCGACTGAAATCGCTGCGTCTAACTTGATGGCAATGGACACATTCAAATCGTACTTCGAGTATGAAATGTTCGCCGGATGCGGAATTCCACAGATCACACTTGCCGGGACAGAACAGGATTGGAACGATCTCCGCCGACGTGCTCAACAATTCGCAGAATACGGACTTGAAGATTGGATCAACGCTCTGGATCCCATCCTTAAGCAATTCTGCGATGCTAAACGCGGGGAAGTTGATAACGAATTTTGGAAATCAATGTTCCGATACAACAGCGGGTCAGGCCCGGCCGTCATGACAGGCTGGGTAAACGTCTTGTTTCCATACTTCAAAAACGACGTTGACCAGTTCTACGCCAATCCATTTCTTAACGATTGGAAACGAAGGCTTGAAATTGATGACAAACAACACTGGCGAGAGCGATGGGACGACCCACAGGGAATTGGTGTTGGCGCAATCCCAAATTGCATGACTTCCGTACCGCTGACCGTACATTGGGGCACGCAGGAAACCGACATGCGTTTGGTAGGCGGCCTGCTTGCCGTCACGCAAAACGAGGCAAATCACACTGTTGAACCCGAATGTGGATGGGTCATCGTCTATGAAACCCCTGTTGATGAATTGTCCGATCACTACAAATGGCGAGCTGAACAACAACGCCAACAAAACGGCGAATAACCAATAAGACTTTGACATCGCGGAGTGAGGGACGAACGTAGCCGATGCTCAAAATATCTGTTCAAAAAGGCTGAAGCTGTGTGCCGTTAGTTTACGCTTGAAGCTTGCTTAGGGATTTGCTTCGAGCAGCTTGACTTGCCGGATGATGACACCAGCGGTTTTGGCGTCGTCTTGGATCTCGTGCCGAAATTTCGTAGCATCGCAGTCCATTGGAGCGGGCCGAATTGGCTACACACGTACAAGGCGTTTTAGCGGCTGGAGCAACACGCGGAAAAAGAGCCTGTCTAGCCTGTCTTAATTTAGTCCAGCGTCACTTCACCAAAGAAAATCTAACAAAGATGCGGCCGAAACCAAAATCGATCCAGTCGAGATACCGACACCTCGCGACGTCTATCAATTCTGCGGCGCGCAGTTGATTCCGCGTAGCGAGAGTTATAAGCCCAGTTAGATAAAGGTGATGCACGGCTCATCGCGACCACATTGGTGTCAATGGTTGTGACGGCCTGCCGGCTTCAAAAACTGGCATCAAGCCTTTCAATCCGCTACGATTTAAGCTGAACCCAACGCTTCAACTGCGACACAGACGGGCGCACGATCTATCGGTGCGTACTGACACCAAATTACTGCAAAGCGAAACTACGCCCCGATAGATTGCAATTCGTTATCCTTTCTTAGTTTGATTTGAGGTATTGTGCGTCCGTCAATCCGTTTGATTGAATTACTTGCCCTTCCGGCCCTGGTTGTCCCCGTTCTTCTTGCGCGGGAGCAACTTTTCCTTCAACAAGATTGGGATGGGATCTGATATAACTGGTAACTTGATACGCGTCAGGGCGTAGCGTTATTGGTTCCATTTATCCACGTGCCGTTTTTTTGTCTATTGGCGTACAAGAATCTGCACACGCTTTCCGTTGGAACCTTAGGAAAAAATCTGCTACCGATAATTGTAGGATTTTTAATCGGTGGTGGTTTCGGTCTAATGTTGTCTGTACCTGCTTATTGTGCCCAGGATCCTATTCTTGGCGGGGATACCGAGGCATTTTTTTGTTGTTTTGCCTTTGAGATATAGCGTTGTTGGAATCTTGGTAATGTTGCTTTGTGTGGTGGTCCACTGCCGCTCAAAACGACGCAATGAATAACATCTTCATGGCCTTCAGAGTCAAGTAGTACGTACCCGGTCCCCGCGGTAAAAGTCTAGATTTTTTTTGTAGCTTGTTTTGATGAGTTCTCTTCCACTTTCGCTCGTCGTGCAAAATCTGTCACGAAGCCGTCGTAGAAACTCATCCGGCTTCCGGGTTTCATCCAGCGACAAGTTATTGTCCGGCTAACCGATCCGGCTGCTGACTTTTGAGGACCGATTCAAAGTCTTGGTCCACGGATTGGCATCCGTGGCTACAGTCTATCGTTCCTAGAGGACTATCTGTGATGGAATTTCGAAGCCTCGACGAGTGCAGATCCGACTGCTGAGATCGGATCTTAATCCACGGATTGGCATCCGTGGCTACAGTCTATCGTCCCTGGAGGACTATCTGTGATGGAATTTCGAAGCTTCGGCGAGCTGCAAATCCGACTGCGGAGGCGTAGAGACGCAGAGTTTTTTGAACATCACAATTCAAAAAAGAAGTGACCAATACAACGCTACGAATTTCCATCAAAAGACGATCAATTTGGTTAGTGCTCTTTCCAAGCGAAGGGATTCGCCTGTTTCAGGTCGAGCAAGGATTGATTCAATTTTAAAAGCAACTCATCCGCTTCTTTGATTCGTCTATCCAATTCACCAATAGAAATAGCTAAGAATTAAAGACTGGTAACAATAAGTGAACAAAATTTCGGCTGTCGCAACATGGGAATTTTTCTGAGGATCCAAGCGTAGGTGGGAATGTAAATTTGGGAAAGAAGAAAAAATTACCAACTGATAACTACATTGAGTCCGTTGTTTTTTGAGCGGTCGGATAGTCAACGTATCCTTTCGCCCCACCACCATAAAAGGTGTTTTCGTCGGCTTCGTTGAGCTCTTTTCCGCTGGCAATACGGTGGGGTAGATCTGGATTTGCGATGAACAGTCGTCCGAATGCAACCGCGTCCGCATGCCCATCGATCAACCATTGGCTTGCTTCGACCGGTGAGAAACCCCCGTTGGCGATGTAGATGCCATCAAAGGCTTGACGCATAGATTGGATTGCTTGTTCACTTAATTCGGTCGACGAACCCCCAACGTGCGAGTTGGCTCGAACTACGTGTAGATAGCTCAATCCTTTCCCAGAAATTGCTTTGGCTGCTGCCGTGTAAAGCGTTACGGGATCGCTATCACTACTTCCACCTGGACCGCCAATGGGAGTCAGTCTCACCCCGACTCGACCCGCAGGTAATACTTCGCAAACGGCGTCGACGACTTCAGTCAACAGTCGTATCCTGTTTTCGATTGAGCCACCGTACTGATCATCGCGTCGATTCACGGAATCGCGGAGAAACTGATCAATTAAATACCCATTGGCCGCGTGAATTTCCACTCCATCAAAATTTGCGGCTTTGGCTTGCATGGCTGCGTGGCGATAGTCGTCTAAAATTCTTGGAATCTCATCGTTCCGTAGCGCACGGCATTCGACGTGCGGAATTTGAGGACCGTCGGGATGGTAAGTTCCAACGAAAGCGTTGCCTTCGGGGGTCCAAACGCTCGATGAAACTGGTTGAGAAGAATCTTTTTGAAATACCGGATGAGAAATAGCTCCAACGTGCCAAAGCTGGCAGAATATGTATCCTCCGGCATTATGCACAGCATCGTTTACTAATTTCCAACTTTCAACTTGTGAGTCGGTGTGGATTCCAGGAGTCCAAGCGTAACCGATCCCTTCTTGAGAAATCTGTGTCGCTTCGCTGATGATCAATCCAGAACTAGCTCGTTGAGCGTAATATAAAGCGTGTAGAGCAGTCTGAGTCCGATCATCGTGATTTGATCGAGCTCGAGTTAGAGGTGCCATCAGAATTCGATTGCGAAGTTTCAAGTCAGAAAGCTTGAGTTGCGAGAGCAACGGGTCGTTGGCAGTTTCAGTTTTATCGGATTGAGATAACGACACGATTTCCTCGGATATGGGAATTGTTATTTTAAGAGGATTGCATGGGTTGCAATTCAAAAAGATACTCTTCATCGCCCGGCGATCACCAGAGAGCGATCACGAATTTTTCTATTACGTCCTTTGCGATTGGATCGAGATGATACCGGGTGCGCTAGTTTTCGTTGGGTCGAAGGACGCATGTGCTTGAAATGTAATCTCAAAATTTCTACTCAATTGGTTTGCATTTCTTCTTCATTGGTTTGCAATTTTTCTTCACTGTATTGCTTTTGAATCGCTGCAACGTATCCGTCGACGTCGAGTTTACGCTTCAATCCATCAGCCGACATGTAGCGGACTTTTCCGAAGACTTCGCGTTCGGCGTGTGCCCGATCGTGAAGGCCAAATAGCCAAGCAACGTTGCAGTACGAGTTGCAGTCATGGCCGTCTATAAAATATTGATTGTTCAATGCTAACGCCGTTCGATAGGCGTGATTCACTGTATTGGTCCACTCAATGATTTTTTTGCCCCAGTACATCCTGAGGTGATTATGGATGTAGCCACGTTTTTTCATTTCCGTCATCATGGCATTCCACGCTGGATCATGCGTTTCAGCTGCCTCCAGTTCGGTCGCGGTATAGTGATGGGGGCGATCATCAGTTTCGTGTTGGTCTAGCGTTTCGGCAGCCCAATCTGGCAGGCAGTTCAGGGAATCGTACTCCGGACAATAATGAACAAAGTTGATTCCAAGCTCCCTCCTTACAAGTAGCTCTTCTAAGAACCCCGCCTTGCTTTCCCGAGTTTGTCCGCGTTTGGATTGGACTTTGAGAGCAACTTCAACTGGCGAAATCTGCCCAAAATGCAGATAGGGGCTGAGATAGGAAACCGCAGGATCGTTGATCGAAGTTCGTTCGTCATACCTTCCTAATCGATCAGAAAGAAAAGAACCAAGCCTAGCTTTCGCCTGTGACGTTCCTCCAATAAATTCTCTCGATCTCTGTTGATTGAACCCCAGATTGAGTTTTTTAATCAGATCTTCAACTCGCGAAATATCTTCACCCCGAATCGACGAGCCCAAAGAGCTATTTTCCAATGCAGTCGTTTGTAACGACTGATAGAAGTCAGAAGCAAGGCTGTTGATTTGTTTGCGAATCGTTCTAGCTGCGTACTCTTGTTTTTCAGATGCTGTTTCGACGGGTACGATGGCGTTTGATTCGATTTGCCAAACTTGGCATTCGGCATCTTGAGCAATTTGATTGCGTTGATTGATTGGATCTCGAAGATAAGCTCGATCGCAAACAATCATACAAGCACGTCTTGCCAGTTTCAAAACGACAGAACAGGGTTCGCCAAGGCGAACTACGAACAAGATTCCACGACGGGACAACTGGTTTGCCGTTTGTTGAATTCCTTCCAACATAAACCAGCACTGTCGAGGATTGACGCCGGGGTCTTCTTCCCACAGGGCGAATGCGACGACCAGTGGTACGTTGAATTGATTCGCCTGTTGGATAGAAAATTCGAGAGCGTCATTGTGCTCTGCTCGTTGAGATTGTTGCATCCAGTACAGTACGAAATCGTTGTCAGAAACGGCTTCTAAATCATTGAGCCTTTTGACCCGACGCTCATCAATTTTTGTCGACATGATTTAACTGTCTTTCTGAACTTCCGAGTGACTCTTGAGAACTTGATCGCCATCTTCCTGTTCAATCAGGTAGGCGGGTTCCTCGGAACTTGCATCGCGTGTAATCTCGCTTCCTTTTACGGTCTTAGTCACTTTCTCGGTGAAGCGCTCATTGACAACACCATGACCCCAACCACTTCCCCATTTCCATTTCACTTTGCTTCCAACGTTGTAGCCTTCTGCCATTTTGATACTCCTGAGTTGATATAAAGTTTACGTAAATTATTGAGACTAAAATTCAGGATTAGCAGTGCGGATGATATGGTTCCCCGCATGCTCTAGTTGAGCCTCGATATCGAGTGTTGAAAGTCGCATTCCAGAATCTTGTTCGCTTCTTTTGGGATCGGTTGCCAGCAATCGAACGCCGTTTCGATAACAATGCATTAGCCATTCGATCAATTCGACAGATTCCAACGTTGCTACCGTCATTGACTCATTCCAATCCGCGTCATCGAGGTATTTTTGAGCGTGCTTGGGGTCGGTAAAAACGGCGACAGCGTCACCTGCTTCCGAAGAGAAGATTGTGGTTTCTAGCTCTTTTGTGTTTCTATTAGTAAGTACATAGGCTGCCATCTCAATGCTCCTTTCGCTGATTCAGGTCTTAATGGTGTTTGTGGTATTTGCCCAGGCGTTTACCGCATTTCAAATCCCGGTTTGGGTACTGGAATTCAAATAGTTTCTCGGAGTTGATCCATCAATGTGATATTCAATTCAATCCCGCTAGTCCGAAATTTCGCGTTAGTCGAAGTTGATCGGACCAAGGTTTTAGGTGCCCGGTCACCGTGATTTTTTTACCTATTCCACGAGCGAGACGGACCTGCAACAGATTTTTGACCCGTTTAGCACCACTACGTATCGCGTACTGGCCGGCGGATTTTTTGTCTTGCCAAGTGTCGACAGTTCCAGTTAGCGTAACGATGCCGTCATCAACTTCCACGTCGATGCTTTCGGCAGCAACGTAAGGACTCCAGCGAAGTCGAATTTCAACATCTTCCAAGATCGCCGAGTCTTCTTTTTCGACCCAAGCCGCTTCAACGCGAGTTCGGTTTACAACCTCGCGGACGCCCTGAAGATTAGAAAGAACGGCGAAAACTCTTTGTCGTTGAAATTGAGTATCGACCAGTCCATTCACGTAAACTTTTCCAAAATGAGACGATGCCTGCAATTCAAGTTGGCTCAGGTGAGCGTCCCGACCAAGTGCAGTTTGAATCCGGTCCGTGATTTCCGAGTCGCCGGGCCAAGTTTTCGCATTGACCCGCAAATTGTTGATGACGCGGCGAGCTCCCAATGTGCTTTCAGCGGTTTGGCCAGCGGCTTGTTTAGCTTTCAGGCTCGTGACGCTGCCGGCCAGCGTGATTGCTGCCAAATTTGCGGACACATCGATTTGTTGGTTGCGAACTCTCCAATCGTATAAAAGGGCATCTTCGACTGCTTGCTTTAATTCCAAGTCGCTCTTTACAGTCACAAACTTTTCTTTTCGTCGTTCCAATTTTTGAGATGGATCAACTTTTAGATCTTCCGAAACGACCTCTTCGACACCTGCCAGCCAAGCTAAGTTTGGTGCCAACAATCGCTCGTTGACACTCCCAACTTTGCCGGAAAGCTTTACGATGCCGCGATCCACTGAGATCGTGATCAACCCTTCGGCCAAAAAGGGACTAAGTTCATAACGACGAATAATTTCTGCTTTGATTTCTTCAGGATCGCGACGGCTTGCAGGCTTTTTGACCGCAAGTTGATTGACAACATCAGTCACTCCCCGAACATCAGCAACGATCGAATCGATGAAAAGCTTGCTAGAATAAGAGACCGCATTCCCGGATAGTTTGACCACGCCATCTCCATCAATGTCGACAACGATCTCATTGTTAGCTTTGACGATCGAATCATTCAGGGCGGCTTGAACCTGCTCACGAATCGTTTCATTATCCAACAAACTGGGAAAGACCGTCAGCTGGTTGATGATCGAGCGGACACCCTTGAGACTACCCACCATGCGTTCGGCCTGACGTTTGACAAGCACGGTTTTCGCTTCACCCCCGAGCGTGACAACGCCTTCTCGAACGGTCACATTGATCAGATCAGCATCTAATGCGTCATCGCTACGAAATTCACGCTCGATGGCGTGCAAAATATCAACATCGGAAATGTCATCAGTTTGCGAAATCGCATCACCTGAATTTTCACCTAGAAGGATTCCCTCCAAGGCCGATAATGGCCGAGTAGTACATCCGATGAACAACAAGATTGATAGAATGGGTATTTTGGTTACTGATAACATGATTTCCTGTGGGGATGTTGTTGCCAATGTTGACAATCTAAAACAATACGAGTTAATAAACGGCAAAATTCCTTCCAACTAATATTTAACAAACATGTTGCCAAATTGCGTTATAAGTGACATAGATTTCTTCGAGAGGGTCAGTCGGCGTATCCATTCGCTGTTTCAGGGGCCCCAGAGGAATTCTTTGACTGCTCCAGAACGCCTTTCATTTTCAACGTTTCCGAGAACGTGAGAGTGCGATACGGAAACGGAATCTCAATCTCTTCTTGATCGAGTGCCGCCTTTATTGCGGCAATTACCTCGTCACGACTTTTTCGAATTTCGAGCGGAGTCGCACCGGTCCACCAAGCCACTTCAAAGTTGACACTGGAATCGGCGAATTCGTCGGCGAAAACTTCCACGGATTTGGGGGCGGAAACGGTGGTGCAAGACGCGACTGCATCTCTGATAACTTCCCGGGACCGGTCGACATTTTCTCCGTAGCCAACACCGCAAGTGATTCTCACTCGCCGTTTGGGTCGGTTCGTCAGGATTTCGACATTGGATTTAAAAAGATGGGCGTTCGGTACAACGACAAGTTCGCCGTCCGTTTTTCGTAACATCGTATTTCGAATAGTGATGTCTTCTACTTTACCAAACAAATCGTTGCAGCGAACGAAATCGCCCTTTTCAATCGGATACCGCCAAAGAATTAAAACACCGGCAAAGAAGTTTTCAAAAATATCTTTGAATGCAAAACCGATCGCCACCGAGCCAAGACCTAGAACGGTCAATGCTTTAGCGGGCGTCATTCCTGGGAATACGACGACTGTCGCAAGTAAGAAGCCCAGCAACCAGACGGTGATCGAACTGAGTTGCTTAATAAGATCTTTGAGACTTGAACGAAGTCCCTTCCGCGAATTGAGCAATCGGTCGAGGCCAAAATGAATCAATTTCGAAACCAGCCAGGTAATGCAAAGTAGAATTAGTCCGGCGATGAGAAATGGAATACGAACCAACAATTCGCGATATTGCTTATCCAAACTTTTACCAACAACCACCATGGAATCTGCGAATTTCACGGTGGAATCGACCTCCAGATTGTTCCTAATACCGATCACGTCGGTGGTGCGAGTCGCAATGTCGCTGGCCCAATCACTGTGAGCATTGGAATCGGCAAGGCCTTCGATTGTGACGAAGCCATTTTTCGAAGTGACATCAACATCTTTAAACCAACCTGTTGACTCAAAAATATCTTTCAACCGCTTTGCGATTTTCGAGTCGTCGACAACTCCTTCGACGGAAACCTTCTCTGGAGCGATTTCGACGACATCGACGTTGGCGTCTCCGGCCGATGGTTCATCAGAAATCTGCGCCTGTGAGTTTCGCCATGTGAACGATGACAGAATGGCTGCAAGGGTAAGAAGGTACGCCGCAGATCGGAATTGGCTAATTGGGTGCATTTTTTTCGTTTTGCGTTAGATGAAATTGCCACCGTCAGTTCCGCATTTCGTATGCCATTGGTTTTTTTGGTTGGAAAAGCTGTCGATTTCGGTCATAGCCTGACCACGTTGATCGCGAAGACACCACGGGAACAGAAGGCTAGTTCCCACCGGGACAAACTCTAAAATGGGCCTACTTTGGCACACCGTTTGTATAACGTTCATATCTCCCGGGCCAACAATAAGAGTAAGCCAATGGAATTGAGCACCAGTCAAAATCAAAACGAAGCGGCATCGCTGGAACCTCGAGATTTTCACATTGTTGGCGTTGGGGCGTCCGCAGGCGGTCTGGAGGCGATTGAACAACTCTTTGAATTGATGGCGGATGACACGGGTGCCGCTTTTGTTGTCGTTCAACATCTTTCACCCGATTTTAAGAGTCATATGGAGGATCTGCTGGCTCGAAAAACTGCGATGGTGATTAAACGGGTTCAAGATGGAATGCCGGTCGAACCTAACACGATTTATTTGATTCCACCCAACGCCGAAATGGCGATATCCAACAATCAACTTTTGCTGACCGAACGAGATCGGAGTGAAGCGTTAAATTTGCCAATCGACCAATTTTTTCGATCGTTGGCCAATGATTGCGGAAGGATGTCCATCGGAGTCATCCTCTCGGGCACGGGCAGCGACGGGTCACGTGGCATCGTCGCGATTAACGAAGCCGGCGGGTTGGTTCTGTGTCAGGATGAAGATTCCGCCAAGTTCGATGGTATGCCACTGAGTGCTCAGGAGACCAATGCGGTTCATTTGGTTCTCGAACCTTCGCAAATGGCTCAAGCGATCATGACTTATATCGACCAATCCCTAAGTCCCGAAAATTTGCAAGAACAAGAGATCGGAACAATCGACGAAAAAGGGATTGAGCTGATTTTCAAGCTACTTCGTCGTCAACACCGCATTGATTTTAGTCTTTACAAACCAACTACTGTCCGTCGGCGAATCGATCGAAGGATTTCGCTGGGTGGTTTTCAGGATGTCGATCATTATGCAACGGTATTGCAGGAAGATTCTGAAGAATTAAACCTGCTTTACAAAGATTTATTAATCGGAGTCACCCAATTTTTTCGAGACCGGGCGGCGTTTAACTTTCTTGAAAAAGAGGTCGTTCGCGACATCATCCGGAAGAGAATTGACAGCGAGCAATCTGTCCGGGCTTGGGTGGCAGGATGTGCCACCGGAGAAGAAGCGTATTCAATCGCGATCAGTTTTTATGAAGCGGCTCAAGAATTCGAACATCGGCCTGAGATCAAGATTTTTGCAACCGATGTCCACCGGCAATCACTTCACTACGCCAGTTTGGGGATTTATCCCGAAGACTCTTTTGGGGAGGTCGACCCTGATCGGATGGAAAAATATTTTATAAAACGACCTGAAGGTTACGAAGTAATTCCTGAAATTCGTTCGATGATCGTGTTCGCGCCGCACGATGTGGTTAACGACGCGCCATTCACGAAACTGGACTTGGTCACTTGCCGTAATCTACTGATTTATCTGCAGCCGGTGGTGCAAAAAAAGGTGATTTCTCTTTTCCATTTTGCTCTTCGTAAAGGAACTTTTCTTTTCCTCGGACCTAGCGAAACTCCCGGCGATTTACGCGAAGAATTTGAACCAAAGAATAAAAAATGGCGAATCTATCGTAAACGTCGTGACGTTAGTTTGACCGGCAGTATCAAACTTCCGCTCGGTGGAACCGCATTGGTTCGCCCCTATTCTCAAGAACGACGTAACAGTCGTCCAACGCCTGAATCCCAGATGCTGGCTACTTACGATCTACTGCTCGACAAATGCATGGCCCCCAGCTTGTTGGTCGATGAAGGTGGAATTTTGGTGCACTCGTTCGGTGGTGCTGAGAGATTTTTGCAATACAGGGGAGGGCGTGTTTCCAACAACGTGATCGATATTATCCATGAGGATTTGAAAACATCCGTTTCAGGGGCACTTCAACATGTTGCCAAAGAGAACAAGTCGGTTCGCTACACCGGCGTTCGTGTAAAAACGAGCATTGGGGTTGAAGAGATACGCCTAAAGATTGATCCAATTTTCGACCCTCGCACCGAAATCTCGCATACGTTGATCACGATCGAGCCAATTCAATCCGACCCTGAAGAAACCAAATCTTACCTCGACGAAACAGTCAACGTATCGGATTTAACTCGGGAACATATTGCTTCAATTGAAAACGAGCTTCGATATACCAAAGAAAATTTGCAAGCCACGGTTGAAGAATTAGAAACCTCCAATGAGGAACTGCAAGCTACCAACGAAGAATTAGTTGCATCCAACGAAGAGATGCAAAGTACGAATGAAGAACTTCAATCGGTCAACGAAGAACTTTACACGGTCAATCACGAATACCAACGTAAGATCGGCGAATTGACAGAATTGACCGATGACATGAACAACTTGTTTGAGTTAACTGAAGTGGGTGTCATCTACCTAGACCGCCAACTTCGCGTTCGTCGATTCACACCGAGGATTGCGCAAACATTTAGCTTAATGCCTCAAGACATTGGCAGGCCCATTAGCAATTTTGCCCACAATATCGACGACGAAACTGTTTTCGAAGAACTTGACAAAGTTGTCAACGAAGAACAAGAAGTCGAACGGGAGGTTAAGGATCGACAGGGCAATCATTGGTTGATGAAAATCATGCCTTACCGATCCCAGTTACAAATCGAAGGAGTGATTCTGACGCTGATCGACATCAATTCGGTAAAAGAAACCGATGCCCGGCTTCAAGAATACAAAAACATTATTGACTCGACCGTCGAAGCAATTATTGGAACCGATTTGCAAGGTAACATTACCAGCTGGAATCCGGGGGCGGCGGAGTTCTATGGATATTCCCAACAGGAGGCGATTGGCAAGCATGTTTCGATGCTTTCTAGCGAATCTGAAATAGAGGTAGTCAACCAAGTCTTGGAAGACGTCGGCCAGGGAAAAGCCATTCGTGATCTTCAAGTGATTCGGATTTCCAAAAACGGGGAACGGAAACATGTTGTTCTCGCCGTTTCTCCGGTGTACGACGCTGGCGGTGAGATCTCGGGGATTTCGAGCATCAGTCACGATTTTACCGCACAGAAAAAGGCGGAAGAAAAACAGGCAAAATTGGCCAGTATTGTGCAACAGACTTCCGATTTTGTTGGCTCATGTGATCTCGACGGTGGCACCATCACGATTAATCCAGCCGGTCGACGAATGCTTGGATTGCCGGACGACTATGATGTGGAAGGCAAGTCGATTGTCAATTGGCATACGCGGGAAATGGCGAAACAGATTGCAGAAGAGGCGATCCCCGAAGCGATGCAAAAGGGGTTGTGGAATGGTCGAACCGATATCGTCAGCCGAGATGGAAAAACGGTTCCGCTCTCGTCCGTTATCATCGCGCACAAAGACGAATTTGGGAATGTCGAATATCTATCCAAGATTGGCAGAGACATCACGCAGGAACTCGAATTTGAAAATGAGCTTCGCGAACGAGAAAAATTTCTACGCAAAACTCTGGATGGTTTAAGTGCTTTCGCTGGAGTGCTCCAACCAGATGGCACCTTGATCGAGGCCAATCAATCGGCCCTTCAAGCGGCGGGGCTGAAACCAGAAGATGTCCTTGGCCAACCCTTGCACGAGACATTTTGGTGGTCTTATTCCGTTGACATTCAAAACCAATTAGCGGATGCCATCGCTCGTGCATCGCAAGGGGAAACGGTTCGATACGACGTGCCAATACGAATTGGCAACGGTCAGTTGATGATCATTGATTTTCAGCTTAAACCGCTACGCAATAAAAATGACATTATCACGCACTTAATTTTGTCAGGTAACAATATCACGGAACGTGTGGAGTCCGAATCCAAGTCCCGCGTTTTTCGTCATGCATTCGAGTCGTCATTAACTGCCATGGTGATCACGGATCCGACGAAGGAAGACAATCCGATCATTTACGTGAATCCAGGCTTTGAAAAATTAACGGGTTACTCCGTTGAAGAATCGGTGGGCCGAAATTGCCGATTCTTGCAAGGGCCTGAAACTGATAAATCGACGGTTCGAAAACTTCGCAAGGCGATCAAAAGAGGTGAATTTTGCCAGGTCAAATTGCTCAACTATAAAAAAAATGGCAAAGCGTTTTGGAACGAGCTGGTGATCACTCCCGTGCGTGACGAAAAAGGGGAGCTTTCGCATTTTATTGGCATCCAATTTGACATGACTCAACATCAGCGGGCCGAATCAAAATTGTCGCAGGCTCGCGATGTTGCCGAAGCAGCCAATCAGGCCAAAAGTGCATTTGTTGCCAATATGAGCCACGAGATCCGCACACCGCTCACGACCATCGTCGGAATGACGGAAGTCTTGTTGGATCAAGAAACAGAAAAAGAACGACACGATACTCTTCAACTGATCTATCAAAGCGGAAGACATTTGATCACCTTGGTCAATGACATCCTCGACATGTCGAAGATTGAAGCTGGAAAACTGGAAGCAGATCTTGTCGATGCCTCTCCGGTCCAAATGATTGAAGATGTCGCTGACACGATGAAATATCGTGCTCGCGAAAAAGGTCTTGTGTTTGACGTTATTTACCAAGGTCAATTTCCGGACCTAATTCGAATCGATCCGGTGCGATTTCGGCAAGTCTTATTTAACTTAACCGGAAATGCTATCAAGTTTACTGAGCAAGGATCGGTCAGCGTAGAATGCAAAATTATTGATTTGAATAGTCGTCCAAAATTGCAAATCAAAGTCAAGGATACTGGCATTGGATTTCGACCCTCTGAAATGCAAAAACTGTTCGAGCAGTTCACCCAAGTCGACAGTTCCCCTACTCGACGAAAGGGAGGCACAGGGCTCGGGTTGTATATCAGTCGACGTCTTGTGGAATTGATGGGTGGAAGCTTGACTGCCAAAAGTGAACCGAATCAGGGAAGCTGTTTCACTCTGCGAATTCCTACCGGCGAATTGGGTGATCGAAAAATGATGAATCCCGCTGTTGAATCAAAACAGACCTTTCGACAACCCGACAAACAAAAACAATCCGACGTAAGTCTACCAATGCGCATTTTGGTAGTCGAAGATACGCGTGGAATTCAAAGATTGCTACAGAGGATGTTGGAAAGCGGCGGTGCGGAAGTAGAGGTGGCTGACGACGGACAATTTGCGCTAGAACTGTTTTCACCCGACAGCAATCGGGAAGCCAAATTTGATTTAATTCTTTTGGATATGCACATGCCACGGGTGAGCGGCTACGAAACCGCCGCGAAGCTTCGGGAGTACGGCATCGACACGCCGATTATTGCCCTGACCGCCAGTGCGATGCGTGGTGATCGAGAAAAATGCCTCGACGCTGGTTGCGACGACTATCTCACCAAACCTATCGATCGCCAGAAGCTATTTGAAAAAGTCGCCAAATTAGTTCGCACCCGTCAATAAGACAGAACTAATCAAAATAAGTTCAACGCCATTGTGAGGTGGCTGCCTGCGGTCCATCGTGGTCGCTTTACGACCAGTGTCGATCCGCTGGAGGGAAAAACTGGAGGCTCTTTCGCTTGATCGTTTTAACGTGCGAGGCTGGTACGGGAAATGCTTTACGGCGACGCGAACGAACTTTTTTGTGTGAAGCAGAGTTGGTTTCATTTTTTACATTGCACCCGCAAATCGAGTGCAGCTCTGGTTCGATGAAGCATCGTTCGCCTCCAATCCTCTATCCCACATCAATGAGAAAGCACCATGGGACGCATGAAGTCAAATACTAAACGGAACAATCGGAATCAGACTCAAGCCAAGCGAAGAAAGTCTCGACTCAAATACGAAAACCTGGAAAGAAGAGATCTATTAACCACTTTCATCGTCAATTCGCTGGCCGATGATGCCAGCGGCGTACCCGACGGTTTTGTTTCGCTCCGTGAAGCGATCATCGCTGCGGAAACCAACGCCGCTTTTGGCGACGCAGCAGCTGGGATGACTGATGGTGACGTCATCCGATTTGACGATTCACTTGGCGGGCAGGTCATCAATCTAACTTCGGGATCATTTTCGATCACTGAAGACTTGGCTATTTTCGGTGGCGATCTACAGATTACCGTCGATGCGGGCATGGCTGACCGTGCCTTCGATATTGATAGCTCCGAAAGAGTTGTGATCCGTGGAATCAATATTTCTAATGGAATGGTAGCCGATGACGGAGGGGCTATTTTGATTGCTGGATCTGGATCCACCGTATTGAACGACGTCACATTTACATCCAATACCGCTCAGGGAACTGGCGGAGGTGGTGCGGTCGCATCGACGGACAACACCGTCACAATTATCAACTCTACGTTCAACGGAAATGTTGCCGACAGTTCAACTGGTAGCGGAGGAGCCTTGCTAGTCAATTCAGGGTCGGTAGTCGTTGTTGACTCCGCATTCAGAGCCAATGTCGCCAATCGAGCTGGAGGTGCCATTGAAATCGTCGATGGCTCGATTCACATTATCGATTCGATTCTGGGTGGAAGTTCGGTTGCAGACGCCAACATTGCAGGACCAGTTGGATCGGCAAGTCCGGGTAACGGTGGAGCCCTTCACGTGACCGGCATGTCTGGGACTTCAGTCATTCTTGACAACGCCGTTGTCGAAAACAATGTTGCCGCAAGCGAAGGTGGCGGACTATGGAACCAAGCAGGTAGTACGATGTTGGTGGTGAATTCATTCATCAGAGACAACGTTGCCATGGGCGACGCGGCCGATACCGGTGGCGGCGGAATCTTTAACAACGGTGGAACAACTCGGGTCCGAGCTTCTGTTGTAAACGGCAATGTCGCCGAAGGAACTTCCGGATCAGGTGGTGGATTTCTGTCGACTGACGGAATTTTGTCTATCGTAGATACCCAAGTCAACCTGAATGTTGCCAATCGAGCAGGAGGCGGGATTGAGATCATCGACGGAGAACTTTACGTAGGAGACTCTACACTTGACGGAAACGTCGCTGGCCCAGCGGGCACTGCCAGTCCAGGTAACGGAGGAGCGTTTCACGTTACTGGAACATCTGGTTCGGTATCGTCATTCGTGAACACAACGGTGACCAATAATTTTGCGGCCCGCGAAGGAGGTGGACTTTGGAATCAGGCTGGGAGCTCGATGTTCGTCTTCGATTCCACGATCACCAACAACGAAGCGGCTGGCGACGGAGCGGACGATGGCGGCGGCGGGATCTTCAACAATGGAGGCACCACACGGATTCATACTACCTTGGTCGATTCTAATTCTGCCACGGGAACAGCAGGAAGTGGCGGCGGAATCTTTTCAACCGATGGTATTTTTTCAGCCTCCGAGTCCATCATTTCAGCTAACGTCGCCAACCGAGCTGGAGGAGGAATTGAAGTCGTTGACGGCACGATTGTATTGGACCAATCGGTTCTCGGCGGTCTCACCCCTGCAGAAGGCAATATCGCGGGACCAGCAGGAACCGCATCGCCGGGGAATGGAGGGGGACTGCACGTTAGCGGCACCAACGGAACTCTCACCATCGTCACCGGTGGACACGTCAGCAACAACATTGCCGCAAGTGAAGGTGGCGGTCTCTGGAATCAGGTCGGAAGTGAAATGGTCGTTCAAGAAGGTGCGGTCATTTTTGACAACACAGCAACCGGAGACAGCGCTGATAATGGAGGAGGTGGAATCTTCAACAATGGAGGGCGCCTTGCCATCCTGGATGCAACCATTGCAGATAATTTTGCTACAGGAGCCAGCGGTAGCGGCGGCGGAATCTTCTCGACCGATGGACTCGTCAGCGTTCAAGACTCAGAAATTTCTGGAAACGTGGCCAATCGAGCCGGAGGTGGAGTCGAATTGATCGACGGCACGTTCCTGATGTTCGATTCAATTCTCGGTAAAGCTGGAAGCGGCAACGTCGCAGGACCATCTGGTTCAGCATCGCCCGGTAATGGGGGAGGCCTACACGTGACCGGAACCAATGGAACCTTTGTGGGCATCGACCGTTCTATCGTCAGCTTCAATACGGCTGGAAACGAAGGGGGCGGCCTTTGGAACCAATCGGGAAGCACTTTGAATGTGACCAACGGTACGACGATCAGCAATAATTTCGCCGGGGCCGGTGGTGGCGGAGGACTGTTCAACAATGGTGGTGTGATGAATGTGTTTGATTCAACGATCACACGGAACGAATCATCTGGAAACGGGGGAGGTATCCGAGCGTTGGCAGGAAGTGAAACTCGTATCAACGATTCGTCGCTTAGTTTTAACACCGCTGTCAATGGGGGAGGATTTTCCAACGATAGTCAAGCGTTCATCCGCGATTCATTCTTTGCGTTTAACGAAGCGACAACCGATGGTGGCGGGGTATTCACCGAAACCAATGGAATTTCAGACGTTGCGGATACTGGCTTCTTCCGAAATACACCAAACAACCAACGTTAACCTTCTATAATTTCACTCGTTCAATTAAGGTTAAGACCGTCCATAACAACCTTGCTCTGGAACTCTTTCTCCAGAGCAAGGCTTTTTTGATTCTGGAAATAAGTCTGTTGAACGAACTTGATAACTTTTGAGATTTTGGCTGTTGAAATTTATTTTCAATGAATTGAATGAATTGTTAGGAAAGTGATCGGCACGCCACCCGGACGCGATTGGTTGACTTGCATTCAACTTAGATGTAGATCAATCAGCGGGCTAAGTCGTCATCAACAGGCTGTCGGGGTCAACTGCTGGGATTGGACCATCTTGGGTCGGGCTATTTCGCCGTCGAAATCATGCCTAAACCACCAATCTTATTTCAGCTCGACGTCAACGGCATTCAAATGCTTGATAAAAATAAAGACAGCAACTCGTGGCATAGCTTTTGCATCAACGGTCGACATGTCTATTACTCAATTAAGGTAAATGTCTCATGAATCAGTCCACTTGCAACGTTGATCCGCCCAACCCAACCGGTCCAGGTGTGCCCAACATTCAGGACCCGAAACCACTGGATCCTTCCTACCCAAACGATCCCGTTCCGAACCCGATACCGGATAGACCGGCTCCAAAACCAAATCCGATCCCCGACCCAGCTCCAACCAAGCTTCCCAAAGATCCTCAGCCCCCTAAAATTTGATCTGTGCTTGATTGAGTTCCAATTCAGGTTGTGAACTAATCGAGATCAACAATCATATGTCCGAGCGCAGAGGTGATCGAAATGACGTTATTTGTGGCAAAGCTAGTTGTGGGGCTAACCTCTTTGATCTACTTTGCCCTGTCGATTTGGTGCAGTCTTCAACCGGAAGTCACCTCTCATAAAGTTGGATTCGAATTAAGAGGCGGATCCGGCCAATCCGAATTTCTTACTGTTTACGGCGGGCTCGAGTTTGGTCTCGCTTTAATTTTGGCGGCTACGCTTTGGCAAAACGAAACCGTCATTTATGGGCTTTGGGTTTCCACTCTTATCCATGGTTCGCTGGTCATTTTTAGAACGATCGCGTTCTTTCGATTCAGCAATTTTGAATCTTTTACCTACCGGCTAGCGGTTGGCGAATGGATCATCTTGGCAATCACCATCATATTGCTTGTTATGATACCGAGGCAGACTTCCTGACGCGGTCACGTACAACTCAGAAAATACGCAATCCAACAAACCAATGAAAAAATTTGATCTTATTATCATCGGCAGCGGACCTGCTGCTTCCGTCGTGGCATCTCAAGTTTCAAAACAGGACAAAAACCTCGCCATCGTTGAATCGCGCATTTTTGGGGGCACCTGTGCGCTGCGAGGCTGCAATCCCAAAAAGGTTTATACCAATGCTGGCAATTTGGTTGATCAAGCCAGGCGGATGAACGGAAAGTCGGTCAACTTTGAAAACATCTCGATCAACTGGCAACAGCTTCATCAATTCCAACGTCAATTTGTCGAACCGGTTGAGCAGAAAAGTCAAAAATCATTTCAGAAAAAAGGATTTGAAACCTTTCTCGGCATTGCCGCCTTCACTGGTCCCAATGAAATTACTGTGGATGGGCAAACACTGTCGGCTGACAAATTTTTTATCGCCACAGGAGCAGAACCCGTCAAGCTTCCCATTGACGGATTTGAACATGTGATCGACAGTTCTGAATTCCTCGGGTTAACAGATCTTCCGAAACGAGTCTGCTTTATCGGAGGAGGTTACATTTCAATGGAATATGGATGTGTTGCATTACGGTTCGGTTCCGAGGTAACAGTTTTACAAAGAGGTGGCCGAATTTTGCAGCCGTTTGATCCAGACCTGGTCGATCAGCTTTCCAACTCCTTGAAAGAGGATGGTATGGATTTGCAAGTCGACTCTGAAGTGGTCGCGGTAGAAAAGATTGGTGATCGTTTCACAGTGAAATATGAACGACAGGGGCAGCAGGAAATGCTCGAAGCGGACCTCGTTATCCACGGAGCGGGACGAAAGCCAAATATCGATTCACTCGACCTCGCGAAAGCCAATATTGACTTCGATCAAGATGGAATCCTGATCGATTCCCGTTGTCAAAGCATTAGCAACCCGAGCGTCTTTGCGGCGGGTGATTGTGTCGCCAGCGGAAAACCGATGTTGACGACTACTGCTGTCGAAGAAGGACGAGTCGTTGCTCAAAATGTTTTCGAGGACACTCCTACGGCTGAGCCCAATTACGAACATCTAGCCAACGTTGCCTTTACTTCGCCGCCGATTGCTTCGATCGGTATGTCGGAAGCGGAAGCAAAAGAACAATGCAAAGACTTGGGTATTAAATATGCTCAAGTCAATGATTGGGGTTCGGTTCGAAAGACTTGGCAAACCTGCAGTGCCTACAAGCTTCTGATCGACAAATCAAACGACAAGCTGCTTGGAGCACATCTTTTAGGTCCCAAAGTTGATGAAACCATCAATTTGTTTGTTCTCGCAATGAGATTTGGAATTAAGGCAACTGACCTTAAGCAAACGCTCTATGCCTTTCCGACATTTGGTTACAATTTGCGAAATATGATTTAAGACGCAAGCGGTTCCAATTCGGCAATCTGATTCTGATCGAATCTTCATGCGGAATTTAAAAGGGGCAATAACAGCTTTAACCTAACATCGTCTTGGGATAATTCACGCACCTGCAATGGTTTGACTTTGGCGAGTAAATTAGCAAGTTTGCCTGACTTGGCCGCTGCAAGGATATTGGGATGAATGTAACTTTTGCGGCAGATTGCTACTGTATTCCCTAATTTTTCGGCCGCTGCTTTGACCGCTTTACGAATCGAGGCCTCACGAACCTTGGAACAATCGTGGTCTTCGTTTTGAGTCAATGAAGCTAATGCGACCGAGCATCCGTTCCAAGTACGAAAATCCTTGGCCGTGATTTTTGCCTTCGCGATATTTCGTAAATATTCATTCACACTTGAAGAAGTAACGTGCTGGCTCCTACCATCGGCCGTTAGATATTCAAAAAGAAACTGTCCATCCAGTTCGTCACAATTGTTGATAACCTGGGCTACTTTTTGGTCGGAAAATTCGACCTCTCGACGCTGGCCACTCTTGCCGGGAAAGTCTAACGAAATCCGATGCCCTTTCAGATCGACGTCATCGGATTGAAGAGTTGTTGCCCCTCTTGCTTTTATAGAGTCAGGCCCACCGACCCGCAGCGACGCTTTATCTAACAGTCGAATGACCGCAGCCAAAACCCGTTTGCGGGGTAACCCGTGTGAGTTAAGATCGTGACGAACCCGACGGCGTATCCTCGGTAACACTTCGGCAAACAGACTCATCCGATCGAACTTGGTAGATGTGCTGATTGCTGTCCATGCTTCATGGTAGATATACTGCAATCGATCGGCGTCGTCACGTCCTCTTGCCTGAATGTGTCCGTTCGACTTGGGGCAAATCCAGACCTGACTCCATGCCGGTGGAATTACCAGGGATTCGATTCTTTTCCGCGTACGCTCGCTTTTAAGCGTTTTGCCGTTAATCCCGATGTAGCTAAAACCTTTTCCGTGACGACGGCGACCGTAGCCTTGATCAAACTCATTGACAAAATAAAGGCCTGCTTTGGAGGCCTTTCGTTTAGAACGCAAGATTTGTTCAGTCGAAACTGCCACGATCCTTGATCCAACTTTTTAGACCACACCGTAGCTTAAAAAAGCGTCGGCAACTTTTCTGAATCCACCGATGTTCGCGCCGTCTGGGTAATTGACTTTGCCGTCTTTTTCACCATGTTCTACACATCGGCTATGGATGTCATTCATGATGTCTTGAAGGCGTTTATCAATTTCTTCCCGTGACCAAGACAGCCGCATCGCATTCTGACTTTGTTCAAGTCCGCTGACCGCGACTCCGCCGGCATTAGATGCCTTGCCGGGTGCATGCAAGACATCGGATTCCCGGAAAATTTCCGCGGCCTCGGAAGTCGTTGGCATGTTGGCTCCTTCGCAGACGTACCGAACACCATTTTTCACCAACGACTTGGCATCATCGGCGGCCAACTCATTTTGGGTCGCACATGGCATCGCAATATCGCATTCCAATTTCCAAGGATTTTCGTCTTTTTTGAACGTAATCCCGTCGAACTTTTCTGCCATTTCAGAAACCCGGCCACGATCCTGCTCTTTGAGTTTGTGCGCAAATTGGACATGCTCTTTGGTCAATCCTTCACTTGCATGAATGGTTCCGTCTGAATCACTTAACGAGATCACTTTGGCTCCTAACTGCACCGCCTTTTCAGCAGCATATCGAGCTACATTTCCACTTCCGCTGATGGCGATTTTTTTATTTTCCAACGAATCGTCATGATGTTGGCACATGTTCTTGCAGAAGTAAACACATCCATAGCCGGTCGCTTCGGTTCGAACGGCGCTTCCACCATAGTCTTGCGATTTTCCCGTCAG
>JBCCSJ010000056.1:0-22558 GCA_039200505.1 Planctomycetota bacterium
CATCTTGGCAGGTTACCGATCCATCCGCATTGATCGTGACATGAATCATTTTGGCATGCCCGGCCATCGCTTCATCGATCGAATTATCGACGACTTCGTAAACAAGGTGATGCAAACCTCTGCCTGTCGTATCACCAATGTACATCGACGGACGTTCCCGGACGTGTGCCAGGTCAGAAAGTCGTTGGAGGTCTTCGCCTTCGTAGGTTTCTTTGACTTTTTTTGCCATGTTGATTCTGCCGTTTGTGAGTCAGTTAAATTTACCGACGCGATATCGAATATCTTTGATGTTATTTTTTGAAAGCCGCTGCTGAATTTGGATCAGCAATTTTTTTTTCTGAAATTCAAGTTGTTGATGGACGACTGAATTGACGACGACCACCTCTAGCACACCGTTTCGAATGACAGTGGCTTTTGATTTTGAATTCCATTTCTGACCGATGAGGTCACTCCATACCAATTCGAGTTCATTTTGCGTTTCGGTTTGACTGTAACCTTTTCGGGCCATCAATCGAGACAGAACGTCTTTGGTCGATTTGGGCCTGCGAAAATACCGCTGCCGGATTTTTACCAATTCATGGGCATTTGCAAAATCGAGTTCGTCATACTCTTCGCTCAAATGGGATTTCCGTTCACTATTGATTGTTGGGCTATCTTTATTGGTAATTGGTGTGTTATCGGTCTTGTTCCATTGTCTAACCTAGCCACACTGCGATGGTTTTATCGCCGATCTTTAGACAGCGGCATAATCACGTAGCCATACTTGTCACTGGTTTCGCAATAGGCGGCTGCTTCACCATTTTCGACATCGAACGTGAAAGTTTCTTCGGGTTGCAAGACTTTCAAAAAGTCTGCCACGTAGCGATGGTCCAGCGTAATGGTAAGCTCGTCGCTTTCGAATGAAACTGGCATTTCAATTCGGGACTGTCCGACTTCAGCGGTACTGTTACTTAAAACCAAAGATCCTTCTTTGAATGTGAAATCGATGCCGCGACTTTCTTCGCTTGCCACGATAGCCGCCTGACGAAGAGCACGATACATCGGTCCTACTGGAATATCAATTCGATTGGTTTCTTCTCGCTTAGGCAAAACGTCTCGCCATTTTGGGAATCTTCCCTCGACCAATCGAGTGTAAAATTCCCCGTTTTTGTCTTTTACTAACAGATCGTTAGAACGGGCGGTCAGCGAAACCTTATCCTCGTCGCCGTCGGGTAGAATCCTTTCCATCAATTGCATGGAACGGGATGGTACGATCGTTGTCGTCCCTGGTTGAGGATCACCCACGACCGACAGGACGCCTTCCATTTTTGCCAACCTTCGACCATCGGTTCCAACAGCAGTGACGGTTTTATCGTCAAACTCAAGCAACACCCCACCGAGAGCATAGCGACTGCTCTCCGAATCGGTTGCAAACAACGTTCTACGAATCAACTCTTTGAGTACTTTGCCCGGTATTTCAAAATAGTTTTCTTCATTAAACGAGGCGACTTCTGGAAACTCGTCTGGGTTCTGGGCTTGAAGTTCAAATCGGCTGTTGGATCCCGTGATTAGCGTTTTATCCGGATCTGCATCCAAGACCAGAGTATCGTCAGCGGACTCTCGCAAAATCGAATTCATCCGTCCAACTGGAATGACGCAAGAACCGGGTGTTTCAATTTGAAGATCCGGAACACTCAGTCGGACTCCGACTTCCGTGTCAGTGGCGGTTAGATAGCCAGAATCTTTGGACACTTCCAATTTAACATTCTGCAAAATCGCTTTGGGACTTCGGGAAGGCGCTACGGCCGCTGCGATAGAAAACACCTTAAAAAAGGATTCACGATTGATGGTTACTTTCACCGGAATACCTGCCTTGCAATGGTTTGAACAAATCCCCAATTAATAGAATTAGAATTTGTTTTAGTATTAGTATTTATGGGTTTGGATTTTTGTTGATAACTGTCTTGCAACAACCAGGAATCGCGACATTTTCTCGACAAATCAATCGAAATCCGGATATGGAAAACCTGTTACTTGTTCGTCGATTGATGATCGGTTTCATGTTCCCTAATTTGTTTCTAGTTCGGTTTGTTTTGAGTTTGGTTGATAGGGCCTGGTTTTCAGTCATTCAATCCGACTGACTTTGAACATCTTTTAAGTCGCCCAATCCGTTCGGACCGGCCAGCATTTCAGTGATTTCCTGACGAACTGATTTGATCATTGAGATTGTGTTGGCAAATTCGGTTCGGTTATCGGATAACATCTTTTTGATTTTTCGATACGAATGCATCACGGTGGAATGATCGCGATTGCCGAATGATTTACCGATCTTTTGGAAACTAAAATTCAGTAGTTCCCGGGTAAGATAAATCGCGATATTTCGTGCAAGGACAATCGATTGTTGGCGACAATGGCCCACCATATCCGATGGTTCGACGTGCAAAGAGGACGCGATTTTCTGGATGATGGTTTGAGATAGTTTTTCGAGATCAGCGTTGGATGGTTTGAATAACTGAAGTAACTTGTCAGAATCGATCTCACCCACGTGGTTGTCAGCTTTGATTGCCAATTTGATTTGTGCAAATACGTGAACCAGTTTTGGGACGGTCACTCGGAGTTGATTCGTCAAATATTGGATCGCGTCTTCTTTAAGAAAAAGCTGATTGGATTTGGCCAATTCTCGAATAATTTGATCTCGAGCATTCTCACCGGGAGGATTGATCGGCAAAACCAATCCCCCAGTCAGTCTGGAAATCAATTGTGGTTGAAGATCCTGTGTATCCTGCGGAGCTTTTTCGAGTGTGAAGGCGATCGGTAAATTTTTTCGGATACAGTTCTCCAAAACCTGATTCAGTTCCTGCATCGCGGATGATTTTTCAACAACCTTATGCAAGTCGTCGATGACGATTCCAGAGGCAGCAAAAAGTCGATGACGAAAATCTTCAATTGAATTGGTTTCGATAGCTGACTGAAACCGTCGAACAAAATCAGACGCAGATAAAAAGATCGGGGAAGTTAATTCAGTTCGATGATTTTTGGCGATCAAATCAGAAACAACCGTCATCGCCAATGACGTTTTGCCAGTGCCCGAGGGACCAAAAAATACCAGCGGCCAAACTGGTTGGAAATCACGGCTGCCAAAACATTGGAGAATCGCATTGGAATCATCCCCTACGAAGGCAGGGATTCGACCATTTTGTCCGATGATCGTGCTGGCATCGTCACAAAAGTGCGTCCGCAAACGATGATTGAATGGGACAGAAAAAACGGGTTTTGAAATGATCGAAGACATTCGTGGTAAAATTCGAATCGAAGCGATTTTTTTCGATAAATCGTGCTCTTAAAACGCACTCACTCGCACCACATAATCTACCATTTTTTAGCCATTTTTACGAGACTCAAACCCAGATTAACCTAATCAATTCGAACGATAAAAAAGAACATCAAAAAGCTATTGGTGTCGCAAAATGAGCTTGCATTTTGGGCTCAAGTCCGCCGTCAAGTTTGGCTTTTTGATCCCAAATTAGCGATGATCCTGGAGATTCGGTCGATCGTATCTTCGATCTCCTGTTCGGTCGTCTGAGCCCCCAGGCTGATTCTCACGGAACCATTGATAATTTCGGGGTCAAGGTTCATTGCCAAAAGAACTGGGGATGGATCGCTCGACCCGCTCGCACATGCTGAACCGGTCGAAATAGCCAGCCCCGACATGTCGGCGGCCAATAGAAATGACTGGCGGTCGATGCCTGGAACTGAAAAGTTGAGTGTATGCGGGGTTCTATCAATATCGCCATTGATAACGATATTTGGAAATTGACAGACCAATCGATTTTGAAGCCGATCACGCAGCGTTTTCATCCGACTTCGGATCTCGTCGTTGGGACCGTAAAGTTCCATCGCATGGGACATCCCAACAGCAAGAGCTACGTTTTCGGTACCAGGGCGCATTCCCGATTGCTGAAATCCACCATGCAGAATTGGATTGACCGTAACGCCGTGCCGTAGCAGCAATCCTCCGATCCCAGTGGGACCGTGGAACTTATGAGAACTAAACGTGAGTGCATCGACGCCTAGATCTCTCAAGTTGACGTCAATTTTGGTAACCGCTTGGACGGCATCAGTGTGAAAAAAAATCTTTCGAGATCGACAAAGCTTAGCGATCTGTTGAATCGGCATAATGACGCCAGTTTCGTTGTTGGCCATCATGACACTGATTAGAATCGTTTTCGAGGAAACCATCTTTTCCACTACGTCTATACAAACGAATCCATCGGAATCGACGGGAATTTTTTTGACCACAAAGCCAAGTCGAGATAGCTGCTCAGAAGCTCCAATAACGCTGGGGTGCTCAACTGCAGATACCAGAATTTCAGCATCGTGAGGTTGATTTAGGTTGGCATTATTGAAAGCTTGATAAGCTAAACCGTGAAGGGCCAGATTGTTACTTTCAGTGCCTCCACTAGTCAGGATCAAATAATCGGTCTGCATTCCTGAAGTGATGCCACCCAACATCTCGGTCATTTTTAAACGACAGTTTTCAAGCTTGCGCCGCGCTTTTTGACCCGCTTGATGC
The DNA here is from genome assembly GCA_039200505.1 of Planctomycetota bacterium. GTDB lineage: Bacteria > Planctomycetota > Planctomycetia > Pirellulales > Pirellulaceae > Mariniblastus. The sequence goes on from JBCCSJ010000056.1 coordinate 4,553, forward strand.
TGACTGGCCGGGTTCACCAAACCTTCGGAGTAACACTCGTAAATGGCTTGGGCAACCGAAGGGTCGATAGCGGTTGTCGAATTATGATCCAGGTAAATCGGTTTCACGGAGATTTATTAGTCGAGTTTTGGGTTGGTTTAGTAGGATCGGTAAAATCACTTTGTTTGGATAGCAACCGGTAATTTTTCGATTTTTTGGTTAGCAATTCTTCATAATCAGGACTGGAAGATAGATCACGGATTTGTGTCCTTTCTTGATACCAGTCAGATAGCTTCGGATAAATTGAATTCAGAAATTGTTCTGGATTATCTTGATCGTTGGCCATGGCGTATTCCATTAAATCAGGAATTCGCAGATACATTTGATCTTGAGCCATTTCAGCCACGATTGGCCAAAATGATCGAGCACACTTTGGATATCTCTCATTCCAACCAAGCCAGTAAAAAACGGAATCGTCGTCGCCAAGATCAAGGTAATAGGTTAAAAATCTCGCGTCACAATCTTTCGAAATTAAACCTGATGAAGACCTGTTGTAGTCGGCGACAAGATCCCATCTTTTTGGTGTGTTTGGTTGAGGTAAAAAACCATCTGCCAATAAAGTCGTTTCCAATTCGGAAGTAAGGTCTTCCAATTTCTTTTTATTGATGACTAAATCGAACCACGCCAATTTCACATACGAAAATCGCCGTCGAGAGAAATCATGGGGACAAAATTCAACTCCTGATTTTTGGCCTGAAGCAAGTAACGCCAGTACAAAAAAGGTTCCCAAGACCGTAGCAAACGCTAAAAATCCGATCAAAGATTTTAAAGGACTCGGTTTGGCAGATGACATGATGGGGCGATCCGATTTCAGTCAAAAAAGGATTACTTGGCGAATCAAAATCAGTATTGATCCCCTAAATTAAGCTACCAATAATCCAGCCATTCGTAACGACAAAGGGACTTTTTCCGAGACAAATAAGAGTAATTCGTTTGACTTCTGACCCAAAAACTTATCAAAACGATGATGACCATCCAGAGCAACCTCAATGGCCCGACGATGAAGGATCTCGAAAACAACGACTTGAAGCAGTACTTTTTATGTCCCGGATGCCTCAAACAAGTCGCAAATTGAGCCAACTTGCCCATCTGGAGGATGGTACCCAGGCCCGCACGATGATTAAGCAGCTTAACGATCACTACGATCAAACCGGAACCGCTTTTTATATTTTTCGAGTCGGTGGTGGTTACCAAATGAGAACCAGAAGCCAGTTTTCCACTTGGATTCAACAAATGGAACACGTGCCGGTGGCTAAACGGTTGTCAAATTCTGCGATGGAAACTTTGACAGTTGTCGCCTATCGACAACCTATCATTAAAGCCGAAGTCGAAGCGATTCGAGGTGTTAGCAGCGGAGAGATGTTAAGACAACTGATCGAACTTGGTTATGTGAAAATGGCTGGTCGGAGTGAAAAATTAGGCCGACCTTTTCTTTACGCTACTACTAAGAAGTTTTTTGCAGATTTTGGATTCAACAGTCTTAACGAATTGCCTCGATCAAAACAACTTTTAGGAAACGGGTTGCCCCAGTGGGCTACTTCTGATGAAAATCTTAGCCGCTTGAATTCGTCAGAAGACGGACAAGAGGAAACGATATCGACCGAGGAACAACCGCGATCAGAGGAAGAATAACCGATGACCCTATCAACTCTGAATTTTGATCATCAATCTGGAACCCAACTCGAAATGCTACTTGAATCTTCTTGGCTGCTTGATTCCGACAATGAAGCCGTAAACTACCCCGCTGTACTTGAAGTGGACGAAGAAGATACCGAAGACGAGTACGATGATTACGAAGATGAAGACGACGAAGAATTCGACGACGAAGATGGGGATGACGGAGATTCTGAAGAGGATTACTCTGAAGCGGACGATGAAGACGACGATGAGTATGAATACGATGAAGACGAAGAAGATGAAATAGACTCAGACGAAGATGACTCGGAAGACCATTACGAACACTACGACGACGAAGATGAAGAGTACGAAGAATCAGACGACGACGAAGACGACGACGAAGATTTAGAAGACGATGACGACCTGGAAGACGATGACTGGGCAGAAGTCGACGACGATGATGATTTCGATGACGATGACTTCGACGATGAAGATGATGACTGGGATTAACGATTCATTCAAATTGGTTTCATAGGATGTCACTCACCTAGCTGAAACAATTTTTTAATAGCATCCAGCAAACCGTGTTTCGATCCTTTGGCAGTATCATCCTGTAAAGATTCCAGCGGCGGATGCAAGATTTTGTTGACAAGTCGATGAAAAGACTTCTCAATTTCAAGACGGTGCTCGGTAGAAACACCTTCCAGGCGGTTCATTAATCGGGTTAACTCGGCTTCTTTGGTTTCAGTAGCCTTCTGCTTTAACATTGCAATCGCAGTACCGCTGGATCGACGTCTCTGATCTGCAAAAAAGAGCTCTGTTTCCTGTTCGATGATTCTTAAAGCTTCGGGAAACTGGCTCTCTCGAGTTTTTTGATTTCGAAGACACTGTTTTTGAACATCGTCCAAAGAATATAGATAAACATTGGGATAATCCCCGATGTTTTCGTCGAAATCCCGAGGTACCGCCAAGTCAAGAATAAACATGGGATTCTGATTTCGTTTCGTTTCAATTCGTTGAAAAATTTCGCCTGTCACTACCGGTTCAGTGGATCCGGTGGTGCTGACAATTAAGTCAGCTTGGGTGAGTTCCTCTTCAAGATCTTCCCATCGAGCGACCCGGCCGTTGCATCGTTTGGCTAGATCTTGGGAAGATTCGAATGTACGGTTAGCGATAACGATGTCCCGTCCCCCTTCAGAAAGGATGTAGGTCAATGACTCTTCCGCCATCTCACCAGCCCCGATCACCAGAATCTTTTTGTTGTTGAGTCGTTCAAAAATCTGCTTAGCAAGAGAGCAAATCGCTACCGAAGGTACACTGACTCGATTGGCGTGAATGCTCGTTTCGTTACTAACACGCCGAGCAACACGAATGGCGGCTTGAAAGGCTTGATGAGAAACCGGCATGGCTTCGTTCTTTTCCACTGCCAGTTGATAAGCCCGTTTGACTTGAGCCAAAATCTGAGTCTCGCCAATGACCATACTGTCCAGACTGGCTGCGACAGAAAACAAGTGCTTGACGGCTCCCCTGTCGGTAAACGAAAAAATACCGGCGTCCAATTCAGATTGTAAAAGCCCGCTTTGATTCGCCAAAAGTTCGACCATTTCAGATCGGCTGGGAATTAATTCAGGCTTGCTTGCTGCCGCGTAAAATTCAGTCCGATTGCACGTCGATAAAAGCACCGCTTCGGAATCAGGATATCGATCGTAAAATAGGTCCAAAAAAGGTCCAATTTGTGAATGGCTAAATGCCAGTTGTTCCCTCATGGAAACACTGGCTTGATGATGACTGCACCCGACAACTAAAAGATTCATCGCATCATCTCCAGCGTAGCGGGGACGGATGAATACTCAAAAAGCATTGCGGCCGGCACTGCGTGAACCGCATGATTAGCCAGAAACACGATCATCAATTCGATCGCAAAAAAGATGAAACTGGTCACTACCAGGTAGGCGACTTTGCGGCCCTGCCGAGCCGGTTGGTAAAAAGCACTAAAAACGCTTATCGCCAAAAGCCATAAAAATAGTACACCGGAAGACCAAACGACTGGGTCGGCCCACGATATCGTACCCTTCAATTCGGAACTTTGAATCGCTTGATTAGCAACATTCAACGCAATTCCCGACAGGAAACCGGATGCAAAAAAAAGGGTCGAAATGATGATCGATGATTCGCAGGACCGCTGAAGCCATTCAAGCGATGGCAGGCGAAAATAATTGGAAGCCAATTTTTTGTTTTTCAGACGTTTCGCGTGAACCAAATAAACGATGCCAAAAACGAAACCCAGAGCAATGACTGCCGTTCCTAGCGAAAGCGATATGCCATGGATCATCCCCCAAATAGACTTGGCCCTGCTGTCCAGAAATGGGTCCTCGTTCCCCAGAAACTGGCCCGTCCAAATTAACGTCAATAAAACAGGTAATAAAAACAAACCCATCATCGACATTGGTTTACGAATCGAGATCCAAAGATAAGCCGCACCGATGATCCAAGCCGTGGTCAGGCACCATCCAAACCAACTGTTTAGCCAGATTCCATCACTTCCCAGTTCTAGTTTCCGTTGCCAAACCATGTAGACGGAATGGGCAAAAAGTCCGGCCACCGCGAATCCAAATCGAATCACCGGTCGATACTTGGCAGCAAAAAAGATTCGGGATATCTCCAGCGCAAGCACGACCAGGTAACTGGCTACGAAGCAGGTGATCGAAATTTTAGAAAGCCATTCCAAACTGGTTGACCCAGATTCGATGCGATATTTACAAAGCCTATTGTTATTTTAGACTTGGAAAGTTTTCCGGCGAGACCGAATTTCCTGCGACAAATTGGTATCTTTCACCGAATTTACACGCAATTTTTCCAACAGCCGATCATTCAGCGAGCTGAAATTTATGGTCAATCCGATTTCGATGACTTCAGTAAGCCGTGCTCAAGAAGTTTTTTGTAGAGCGTATTCCGGTTGATGCCCAATTTGGTTGCAGCCTTGGATTGGACTTTGTTGCAAGATTTCATGACCTGCTGCAGCACCTCTTTTTCAACTGGGTCGACGAGCTGTTTTAACAAATCCGTCGCGTCAGATTCCGATTTGGAAATCTGGTTGTAAACGAACTCTTGAACGAGCGATTGGTCATCGGTTGGACGGAAAACGGCTCCTTGAGCAGCCTTGGAATCTCCAACAACCGAATTCGGCAAAAGGGACAGATCTAGCTGGCTGTTTTGGGCAAGAACCACCGCCCTTTCAACGTAGTTTTGTAATTCACGTACATTTCCAGGCCAACGGTATTCCGTCAGAGCCTTCATAGCGTCAGGTTGAACTTTCTTGATCGACTTGCGATTCATTTGACAATAAAGATCCAGAAAGTGGTTGACCAGCAATTCAATGTCCCCATCCCGGCGTCGAAGCGGGGGTAACGAAATCGGCAGCACGTTCAGCCGCCAAAATAGGTCTTCGCGAAATCGTCCTTCGGCAACTTCCTTGGTCAAATCGCAGTTGCTAGCTGCGATCACCCGCACATCCACGTGAACCGTTCGAGTATCACCGACACGTTCGAATTCTCGTTCTTGCAGCACCCGCAACAATTTCACTTGCAGCGTAGATGAGGTCGAATTGACTTCATCAAGAAAAATCGTTCCACCGTGGGCCGCTTCGAATCTTCCCGTCCGGTCGCTGATTGCATCGGTAAACGAACCGCGAACATGACCAAACAACTCGCTATCCAGCAAGCTTTCGGTCAACGCACCGCAATTGACTCGAACAAACGGACCGCTCGACCGCTCCGATAGCTCATGCAGTGCCGCGGCGATTAATTCTTTGCCTGTCCCCGTTTCGCCTAGTAATAAGACCGATGCATTGCTTACCGCTGAAAGCCGCGTTAATTGATAAACCCTTCGCATCGCAGGCGATTGGCCGATGAGACCCATCAAAGGTGCATCGTTCACCTGATTAAAATTTGAGTCTGGGTTGCCCATTTTGTCTGCAAATAGGGATCATTAACGTGGTCGTTGGTTTACGTCGTCACTCAGAAGAGCTCATAAGAACCCAGTTTAGATAATTTGCAAAAAGATAAAGCAATAAAATGCGCTGCAAATTAGCAAGTGGAAAATCAGCCCCAACATCGAGATTCAATGTAACTCTGCCAGCCTCCAACCATTTTTAGGACACAATATTTGCAGGGCGGAACAGCCTGTTATTTGCTCCCCGCACAGAACACTGCCTGGAGGTAACGCACAGGCTACGAACCTATTTGCGTTGAGTCGAATTAGCCAAAAGTCACTTTTCAAAGTCAATCGCGAGAAAGCGCATAAAAAAACCGGGATCTCACCCGGTTTTATCGCTCAAATTGTCGTTAAAATTAGACCGGATTAGGTACCAATCGATCCAATTTGCACTTTGACGTATTTCTGTCGATGTCCAGTTCGACGTTTACTGTTTTTTCGTCGTCGAAATTTTTGGATGTAGATTTTGTCTCCCTTGGTCTGGCCCAAAACCTTTGCCTGTACCGTCGCACCTTCGACAGTTGGCTTCCCTAACTGGAATCCGCTTTCACCGGAAACTGCCAAAACCCGGTCAAAAGTAAGCGTATCGCCCTCATTGACGTCGCGAAAATCAATCTCGAGCGTTTGCCCCTCTTCTACTTTATATTGACGTCCGCCGTCAGCAATAATCGCATACATTACATTCAAACCATATCTAGCGATAAAAAATGGACGGATATTCCGTCCGTCGAATCCAAAATTGTAGTGAAGATTAAACAGGGAGAGAAGGCCCAAACTCAACGGTTTTTGCCCGCACTAACCAAAATCAACACGGTTGCTGCCTTCTCATTGGCTCCATCTCGACAATCGGCCGCCGCGAGCCAGCTTCTGGCTCCCAAACGAGGTTACTCACCGCTTGCTTGCTCAATGTGTCTGACGATTCATTCTCCGCGATGTTGAATTAGACGACTTCGATTATGTCAGATCCGAATCTGAATCATCATCCGAACCGCTCATCCCCAATTGTTTCATTTTGCGATAGAGGTTGGATCGATGGAGTCCCATCTTGGCAGCAGCATCGGTCATGTTGCCCCGTGCTCTGTCAATGTGCCGTTTAATGTAATCGACTTGAAATTGACGAGTCGCTTCTGCCAGTGGCAAATCCATTGGGATCGCTGAATCGCTGCCGGTCGCAGGCGAATTTACGAAATCCAAATCGGTCGCATCAATTTTGTCACCATCGGTCAGATAGGCTAGTCGCTCCATCATATTTCGAAGTTCGCGAATATTTCCTGGCCACGAATGTCCCAGCAATCGTTTTTTTGCGGATGCCGAAATGTTGGGGACATTACGTCGAGCCTTCCGGCAAAATTCACTCAAAAAATGTTCTGACAAAAGAATGATGTCATCGCCACGCTCCCGCAACGGCGGCAGTTCTATCGGGACAACGTTTAAACGAAAGTAGAGATCTTGTCGGAATTTTTTTTCCGAAATTAAGCCGGAAAGATCTTGGTTAGTCGCTGCAACAACCCGAGCATCGGTCGGGATCGGAGTCGAACCACCGACCCTTACCACTTTTTTCTCTTCGAGTACCCGCAACAACTTGGATTGACCGTCAAGACTCATGTCCCCAATTTCATCGAGAAACAGAGTCCCCTTGCTGGCCAATTCGAATTTACCTTCCCGGGTCTGATGAGCATCGGTAAACGCACCTTTTTCATGACCAAAAAGTTCACTTTCAAGTAAGTTTTCAGCAATCGCCGCACAATTGACGGCGACCAGAATTTCGTCACTACGATCACTCAAGTAGTGAATCATTTGGGCGACAACTTCTTTTCCGGTCCCATTTTCGCCGGTAATCAAAACTACCAATTCCGTGTTAGCTACTTTTTGAATCGTAGCTTTCAGTTTTTCAATTGCCTCACACTGACCAATCATTTGAACTTGGTCAGCGGCTTGTTTGGCAACGGTTCGCTTGGAACTGACTAGCTCTTCTAGCTGTTGAGTGTTTTCAATCGCGACGGCGGCGTGAGCAGCCAGTTCCGTCAATGCATATTCGTCTTCGTCAGTAAAGTTACCTTGAAGTCGGTTGATCAATTCAAAAGCACCGATCGTTTTGCCACTGCTGTTGAACATTGGCACGCAAAGGATGGTTCGAGTTTGGAATCCTAATTGTTCGTCCACGTCGCGGTGGATTTGTTGTTGTTCGGACGAAACGTCGTCGTCGACGCGTGCGGGTTGACTCGATTGGACAACTTGGCCGACAACACCCGCATTCGCTGGAATTCGAATCTCTCCTGATTCAACTCCAGTGGCTGGTTTTCCGACCAGTTCCGATCCGCCAGCATCCGGTAAAAAAATCGTGGCTCTTTCGGCACCCAAAAGCCGGGTCGATTCCTGGGCAATTTGTTCTAACAATTGGTCGGTCCCCTTGGACTGATTCCAGTGAACCGACATGTCGAGGATTGCCGATAGTCGTTCGGCCCGTCGTTGTTGAATTTGGCGAGCTTGAAAGACATCCAATGCCATACAAAATGCGGCTGCCCAAGCATCAAAATCCTCCTTAGATAAGGATTCGGTACTACAGGCTAACAGTCTTCCCGAAACGTTGGGCTTTTCTAACGGAGCAGCGATCCAACCTTCGCCCACTTCGCAGCGTTCAGAATCGAGTGCTTCGGCCAACATCTCGGTCGGAAGCCCCTCCCCTTCTCCGGCGTGCGAAAGAACCCGCCATTGTCCTTTGATACCACGAATCAGCACGGAGCCGTTTGTTTTGGCCAACCGATTCACAAGCTCGAGGGCTTTTTGTCGGAAATCCTGTTCTGATTCCGCGGTCATCGAAATGGTGACCAAATCAACGAGCAACTGTGAACCGGTCGCCGACAAATGAATCCGCTCTGACTGAATCGACGACGCCATGGATTGGGGAATTGTGTTTGACGACAAAAGTGACAAAATAAGTAGGCTTCAGGTCATCTTCGAATCTTCAACCAAGTATGAACGACCGAGTTCGAACAGACGTGACCTGAAACATAGAGCGTAGTCATTTTGATCTGCTCCAACAATCACACACACGGAGATTTGCTAGATGGGTTTATTTGATGGCAAAAAAGGCCTGATACTTGGAGTCGCCAATGACCGCTCAATCGCGTGGGCAATCGCGGAAAAAATCATGGCCGAAGGTGGCGAATGTGGATTTACCCACCTGCCTGACCGAGAAGATGATGATCGTCAGAAGAATCGACGTCGCGTAGAAAAGTGTTTCGAAAAATCAGAAAGCAACGCGACTCCCAAATTTCTGGTGCCGCTGGATGTTCAAAATGATGAACAGATTCAATCGGTAATGGAAACCGCCAAAGGCGAATTTGGCACGATCGACTTTTTGCTTCATTCTATTGCCTTTGCTGATCGAAACGATCTGACCGGTGACACGATCGATACCAGTCGAGAAGGATTTAAGCTGGCGATGGACATCAGTTGCTACAGCCTGATTGCAGTCGCAAAAGCTGCTCGAGCGATTCTGAGTGACCGTTCGTCAGTCGCCTGCATGACCTATTTTGGGGGTGAAAAAATCGTACCCGGATACAACGTGATGGGGATCTGTAAAGCGGCTTTAGAGGCAACCACTCGTTATCTTGCCTACGACTTAGGCCCCGGTGGAACCAGGGTGAACGCTTTAAGTGCCGGGCCGATTAAGACCTTGGCGGGAAGCGCTGCCGGTGTTGGCGAAATGCTACAGATGTATTCGATGGTCGCTCCCATGGGACGCAATGTGAGCGTTGGAGAGGTCGGCAATGCAGGAGCCTTTTTGTTATCCGACATGTCGGATGGAATTACTGGCGAAGTGATGCATATCGACGCCGGCTACAACGCCATGGGTTCTCCCGGACGGATGGTGGATCACCTGAAACAGTAGGTTCCTTCTGCCGGAAGGAACGATAGAAACCAGCATGGATCACATCTTCGTTCCATTCCTACGCTCAAACTGTTAATCTTATTCGGCGGCAAGCAGGATGAAAGCAATACTGCGCAGCGAAACAGCTTCCCCACTTCTTATCCCTGCGAAACAGCGAGCTTTTCGGTTTGACCAAAAATCGGACCTATCTTCAAGCGAATTCCTGTTACGGTTGTTACGCGGTAGTTCATTCTTTTCTCTTACGAAAATTTCAATGGTCCGGTTGAGCAACCCAAAGAGGCCGCACTTACTGCCACTGTGACCAAACGTGTCCATTTAGCATGTAAAGCTCGATCAACAAAACTCTCGAATATCTATTCCTTTTAAAGTACGTTAAGCCCGAATGCACTTTGCCCACTCTCTCGAAAATCAACCACCTGAAAATTGGGAACAGATGCATGAGCATGAAGAACTGGTGGCCCAATATTGCCGCGAGTTTCTGACTCGCATTAACGCTGAATGGGAACCGTGGGGCGAACTTTTGGGTCGCTGGCACGATTTAGGAAAATATTCAAACGAGTTTCAAACTTATCTGCATAAATCGAATGAACAACTTCACCGTCTTAGGAATATCCACCGCGTGGAAATTTCAGGGAAGGTCGACCATTCGACAGCTGCAGCTCAACTAGCCGCAGAGAAGTTTGGGCCGCTAGGAAAACTGCTTGCCTATCCATTCGCGGGTCACCACGCGGGTCTACCAGATTGGGACGATGGAAGCACTCAGACTGGACTCAGGCAACGGCTTAAAAAAGATATTTTTAATTATCAAACCAATGCACCAAGCAAACTACTTGACATGGTGTCCCCAGCGGTTCCCAAATTTCCCAGTCTGGAAAATGACGGACAAAAAGCAGAGAGGGCTTCCTTCCGACTGGCATTTTGGATTCGAATAATATTTTCAGCGTTGGTAGATGCCGATTTTTTAGCCACCGAGTCGTTTTTGTCCCCAAACCGGAAACAAGAAAGAACGACCAAGACGGTTACTTTGCAGGAGATGACAGAGCATTTAGAAGCATACGTCGGCCAGATGGATTTGAAATCTGAGTTGACTGTCATCAACAAGATTCGGAAACAGATTAGTAACACTTGTCAGGAAAAAGCTCATTTGCCTCCAGGTCTATTTTCCCTCAACGTACCAACCGGCGGTGGAAAAACCATTTCAGGATTACGTTTTGCTTTGCATCATGCAATCGCTCACGAACTCGATCGAATCATCGTGGCGATTCCTTTTACGAGCATCATCGAACAGAACGCGAATGTCTACCGGAATGTTTTTTCTGAACTCGGAAATGATGTCGTGCTGGAACACCACAGCAGCCTTGACCCGGAAAAAGAATCAAGTGCAAATCGTCTACAAGCGGAAAACTGGGACGCACCGCTGGTGGTCACAACCAACGTGCAATTGTTTGAATCATTATTTGCCAGTCGCACTTCGCGATGTCGAAAATTACATCGCATCGCTGGCAGCGTTATCATTCTTGATGAGGCCCAAACCCTCCCTGTTGAACTACTAAAACCAACCTTATTTGCCATCAAAGAATTGGTTGAAGTTTATCGTTGTACTGTCATTTTCTGCACCGCCACGCAGCCCGCATTTGATTATCGAGACGACTTCAGAATTGGTTTCCAGTCGGTAACGCCAATCATAGATCAGCCACGGGCTTTACATTCAAAACTAAAACGAGTCCGCGTGAACGAAGTGGGAAAGATTCATGATGATATGCTTTCAGAAAAGATTTCTGAGCTCAACCAAGTCTTATGCATCGTAAACACTCGGCCTCACGCGGCTAAGATCTTCCAATCATTACCTGATAGCGATGGTAACTTCCATTTAAGTACACGTATGTGTGCTGCCCATCGGCAACATGTTTTAGATAATGAAGTTCGACCCCGACTACAGCCAGACTGCCAGGAACCTTGTCGAGTAATTAGTACTCAATTAATTGAGGCCGGAGTCGACATCGATTTTCCGGTCGTTTATCGAGCTATTGCTGGCCTCGATTCGTTAGCCCAAGCTGCCGGTCGATGCAATCGCGAAGGCCGAAACGACATGGGCCAAGTCTACTTTTTCAAAACCGAAAAATTGCCACCGCCTGGAATTTTACGGCAATCTGCGGAATCGGCATCTGAATTGTTAGGACAATTCGACGATCTTTTGTCACCCGAAGCGATCGAACAATACTTTCAATTGCATTATTGGAAGAAATCGGATTCATGGGATCGTCAGCAAGTGCTGAAGTCGATTGGCAACCAACCGAATCGGATGGAATTTAACTTTCGAGAAGCCGCGAAAAAATACAAATTCATTCGGGAAGAGACGCAAACCGTATTGGTCCCGTGGGATAAGACCGCAAAAGACTTGATTCAAAAACTGGAAACAGAAGAAGCAGAATTTCTAGGTCGTAGATTTTGGCGTCAGCTTCAACGATATGGCGTGCAAGTTCGCAAACATGAATTAAGCCGTTTAAACAAAGCAGGAGCGGTAATGCTGAATTACGAACGCTGGGTACTAATTCAAGACCATCTTTACGATCACAAACTTGGTTTGGTACTGGATAGGGCAGACGGGGTACTGCCTGTTGAGGACACAATCATTTAGGAGAACTGTATGAACATAGAAAAAAATCGAATTAGTCTTCGCGTCTGGGGCGATTTCGCCTGTTTCACTCGCCCAGAAATGAAGGTCGAAAGAGTCAGCTACGATGTGATGACTCCTTCTGCAGCCCGTGGAATCCTTGAGGCGATCTATTGGAAACCGGAAATACGCTGGGTCGTTCGCCGCATTCAGGTGCTTAACAAAATTCGTTTTGGCAACGTTCGTCGCAATGAGGTGGGCGGCGTCGGGCCCTCGGATCGTACGTTGAAATCTTATCTCGATGGATCCAAACAAGATCGCCTTGCCCAATTTATAGAAGATGACCGTCAACAGCGGGCCGCAACTCTTCTCCAAAATGTCGATTACATCATCGAGGCTCATTTTGAGGTAATCAAGGGAAATGATCCTCCTCAAAAACACTACGAGATGTTTAAACGGCGAGCAAGCAAAGGTCAGTGTTTTCAACAACCTTATTTCGGATGTCGAGAATTCGTTGCCAACTTCGCCTGGCATGATGGCGACTCACCGCCATCCGATCCGTCCCTCGCTGGAGTACGTGATCTCGGATTCATGCTGCATGATATTGATTTTGAAAACAACATGACGCCTCGATTTTTTCGAGCTGAAATGATAGACGGGCTCATCAACGTACCCAATTTTCAAAGCAGCGAGGTAAAAGCATGATCCTGCAAAAACTTTGTGAATACTACGATCGAATTGACGCCGATCCCAATCAAACGATTGCCCAAGAAGGGTTCGCACCCCAAAAAATTAGTTTCGCCGTTGTGATTAATGAAAACGGATCGCTGCACCAAATTCAGGACGTGCGAGACACAAGCGGTAAAAAACCGGTCCCGCGATTGATGACGCTTCCGTTTCAAGCCAGAACCAGCGGCGTGAAGGCAATGTTTCTATGGGATAAGGCAGAATACTTACTCGGGTACACGCCTCCTGAAATTGCCAATGGACCCGAAGATGAAACTGATCCAGCCCGTAAGAAACGAGAAAAGAAAATCCAACGAGTGAAGACTAGTCACGAAGCTACTAAAGAGCTTCATCAGGATTTAAAGAGTGAAACGGATCAATCGGACTATCAAATTCTTTGCGATTTTTTTCAGAACTGGCAAGCAACTGATTTGACTGACGAGCATCAAACTCTTCTTTCCGAAGTCAGCACCGGATTTGGAGTCTTTAGAATTCGTGGCAAGCAACAATACCTTCATGACAATCCAGAATTAAAAAAAATCTGGGCAAAATTGAATCGGCGAACGGCAAGTCAAAGCATCAACGGATTCTGTTTGGTTTCTGGAGAAGACGAAACACTGGCCCGATTGCACCCAGCTGTCAAAGGCGTTCGCGACGCTCAGACCTCCGGTGCTTCCATCGTTTCATTTAATGATGACGCATTCACAAGTTATGGAAAAAAACAGAGTTTCAATGCGCCCGTTAGCGAGAATTCGGCATTCAAATATGCAACCGCTTTAAATCGCCTATTACAAAAAGAATCTGGTCGAAAATTGCAGATTGGCGATACGACTTGTGTGTTTTGGGCGGACAAACCAGCGGTCGTAGAGGATTTAATTGCCTTTGGTTTGGATTCCGAAATGCAGTTTGAAGATGAGGGCCGGGCGAAAGAAATCAAAAATATGTTGAAACGCGCCAAGGACGGCAAACCCGATTACCCCGACAGCGGGGTCGGCTTTCAAGTCTTGGGGCTTTCACCAAACGCGTCTCGAATCTCAATAAGATTTTGGATTAGCGATCAAGCTTCCGTCCTGGTAGATCGGATTGCCCAACACCAACAACGACTGGAAATCGTAAAAGGGTCCAAGGACCGTGACATGATTCCACTCTGGCTCACGCTTGCTCAAACAGCCCGGGAATCGAAAGAGATTCAGCCACTACTTGGTGGAGCATTACTTAGAAGCGTCCTTACCAACGGACGGTATCCGGAATCCTTATTGGCAGCTGTCATTCGAAGGATCCGGGCAGAACGGGATATACGCCATTTGAAAGCCGCCGCTATCAAAGCCATTTTAATTCGCAACTATCACAAGGAGATTTCTGTCATGCTTGACCCCCAGCGGAGCGAAGGTTCTTATCAACTCGGTCGACTTTTCGCCTGTCTCGAAAGAGCCCAGGAAGATGCCCTGACCGGTTTAAACGCCACCATTAAAGATCGCTATTTTGGTGCCGCATCTTCAACCCCATCGACTGTTTTTCCGCGGCTGATCCGTTTAAGTCAGCATCACATAAGAAAGCTTGAAGGTGGCAAAAAAGTCGTAGCTGAAAAACGTATTCAAGAAATTATGGGACGACTATCGGGATTCCCAAGTCATCTGAAACTGGAGGACCAAGGTCTGTTTGCAATTGGGTACTACCACCAACGCCAAGACTTTTTCACTAAAAAAACTGATGACGAAAATCAGGACAAGTAAAAGTTCACGACAGCTTACGACACCATTAACTGGTTTCAAACAACGATCAGCTAACGATCAAAAACTCATTTTCAACTTAATCAAAAATCATACCGACTCTAAAAGGAAAATCTCATGAACAACCGATACGACTTTGTCTTCCTCTTTGACGTGACCGACGGTAATCCCAATGGCGACCCAGACGCCGGTAATTTGCCCCGTGTTGATCCTGAAACTGGGCATGGCTTAATTACTGACGTTTGCCTAAAACGCAAGATTCGAAACTTTGTCGATATGACCAAAGCTGAAGAACCAAGCTTTGAGATCTATGTCAAAGAGAGGGCGGTTTTAAACGTGACCCATGCTCGAGCTTATGAAGCCTTAAAACTTGACCCTAAAAAAGCCAAACAACCAGAAATTCAACAGTGTCGTGATTGGATGTGTCAAAACTTTTTTGACGTTCGGACATTCGGAGCCGTGATGAGTACAAAAGTCAATTGCGGGCAAGTGCGAGGACCGGTTCAAATGGCTTTTTCTCGTAGCATCGACCCGGTCGTATCGCTGGAACATGCCATCACTCGGTGTGCAGTAGCGACTGAAAAAGAAGCCACTGCCCAAGCTGGCGACAATCGCACCATCGGTCGAAAATTCACGGTCCCCTACGGACTTTACCGCTGCCACGGATTTATTAATCCGTTCTTTGCAAAACAAACCGGGTTTTCGAGCGATGATCTCGATCTCTTCTGGAAGTCACTCGCAAATATGTTTGAACTCGATCGAAGTGCCAGCCGAGGTCAAATGGCTCCACGAACTCTAGTGGTTTTTGAACACCAGGATGCATTAGGAAATGCACCAGCCCACGAACTTCAATCCCGAGTAACGGCAAAACTAAAAGACGAAACCAGTTCCCCCAGATCGATTGATGACTACCTAATTTCAGTCGATGACTCAGAACTACCGACTGGGATTTCGATTCATCAAAAGATTTAGTTCCAGTTGAAATAAATTGTCAGGCTCACATGTACACCGAAAAAGAACTTCTTCCCATTTCGGCTTTGCAACATTTAATATTCTGCGAGCGGCAGTGCGCGTTGATTCATGTGGAGCAATTGTGGGCTGAAAATCTATTCACAGTGCAAGGAAAACAGCTTCATGAAAAAGCTCACAGTGGAAAATCAGAAACGCGTGGAGAGCTAAAAATTACTCGCGGATTATGGTTAAAGTCTCATCGACTCGGTCTGCTTGGCCAAGCCGATGTCGTCGAATTTCATGCCAAGGGCTCGCTTGTAAAACCGGTCGAATACAAACGAGGCAAACCAAAAAAAGACGATTCCGATCGCGTTCAACTCTGCGCACAAGCGATCTGTTTGGAAGAGATGTTGAAAATTTCAATCGAATCGGGAGCCCTGTTTTATGGAACGCGGCAACGCCGAACCGATGTTCTGTTTGATTCCGATTTACGTGGTCGAACCGCGGCCAAAGCAGAAAGGCTGCACCAAATGATCGCCCGTCGAGAAACACCCACCGCCCAGCGCGATAAAAAATGTGATAAGTGTTCCTTGTTAAATTTGTGCATGCCCGATTCGATGCGATTGGTCAAAGGTTCCAATTCGTGGGTCCAACGACAATTTGCTGCCGTATTGCCCGATGGTCCGGTGAGTGACGGTTTTTCGATTTACGAATAGGTATTCAATATAGGTTACCGATTTGAAACGCCATCTAAACACGCTGTTTGTTACAACCGACGGAGCCTATCTTCGCAAAGACGGTCAGGCAGTGGTTGTGATGATCGAAAAGGAATTGAAGTTACGGCTGCCGCTGCATAATTTGGATGGAATCGTCTGTTTTGGAAACATCATGTGCAGCCCAAGTCTCATGGGGGCCTGTGCCAAGTCTGGGGTTAGCCTTTCGTTCTTGACCCCTTACGGCGGATTCGTCGCCGCGGTGAACGGCTTCTCTCCCGGTAACGTTCTGCTCAGGCGAGAGCAATATCGGCAGGCTGATGATCCCGATTCGACTCTGTTGATCGCTCGGCAATTTGTTGCTGCCAAAGTATCCAATTCCCGGGCGGTTCTATTAAGAGCCGCTCGCGATACGCCGCGGCAGGAATCAGCCGAAAAACTGCGGTCGACAGCCAACCGGTTGTCCCACAATGTTCAGTCAGCACTAAAAGTTAAAGATATCGATTCGTTGCGTGGAATCGAAGGTGACGCAGCAAATCTCTATTTTTCGGTCTTTAACGATCTGTATTCACCTGGAGTGACCGGGTTTGAATTCCATCACCGATCCAGACGGCCTCCGTTGGATCGAATCAATGCGCTGTTATCCTTTTTATATTCGATGCTGACTCATGATGCTCGCAGTGCTTGCGAAGCGAGTGGGCTGGACGCGGCCGTTGGATTTTTGCACCGGGATCGACCGGGACGGCCCGGTTTGTCACTCGATCTGATTGAAGAATTTCGTGGTTTCCTGGCCGACAGAATGGCGTTGTCTTTAATCAATCGCAGGCAAATTCAGGAACACGATTTCGAAGAAACCGAAAGCGGAGCGATCTTGCTGAAAGAAAAATCTCGCAAAGTGGTTTTAGCAGCGTGGCAAAAACGAAAACAGGACATCATCACTCACCCTTACTTAGAAGAAAAGACCACCATCGGATTGCTGATCCACCTTCAGGCTCGGTTGTTGGCCCGTTATTTGCGCGGTGATATCGACGCCTATCCGCCGTTTGTTTGGAAGTGACACCTGAGCAAAGTAGAACGAGAACTGTGACCCATGTATGTTTTGGTAACTTACGACGTATCGACAAAAACGCCTGAGGGCCAAAAGCGGTTGCGGCACATCGCAAAAATTTGTTTGGACTACGGACAACGAGTTCAAAATTCGGTATTTGAGTTGCTGGTGGATCCAGCTCAGTGGGCAGAATGTAAATCGAAACTTATCGACAAGTTTGAGCCTGATGAGGATAGTCTTCGTTTCTATTACCTTGGCAGAAACTGGAAAAACCGAGTCGAACATGTCGGAGCCAAACCGTCGATAGACCCTGAAGGTCCCCTAATTATTTGATCGCAGATGACAAGCGAACGTCGAAATCCGGCAGGTTCGCACCTCGAATTTACCCGGTTTTAATAGAAAAAACGGAATCTCGATGCGATTGAAGAAAAACTCTCGTCTGGTTCGCGGAAATACTCTCCTAAACATCGAAACGCCAACGATTTATAATTGGGCTGTCGCGTCCCGCACGGGACGCGTTGATTGAAACTTCTGTAAATAAAAATATGCTCAGAATGAGAAATGTCGCGTCCCGCACGGGACGCGTGGATTGAAACTCCCAGACGCCCACTGAATAAAACTGAGATCATCGGGTCGCGTCCCGCACGGGACGCGTGGATTGAAACGTTTCCAACACGACG
>JBCCSJ010000057.1:0-22511 GCA_039200505.1 Planctomycetota bacterium
ACTTCGTGGCTGGAAATCGAAATTCCATTTTGGTTAGCCCACCAGCGACATAGGTTGTCGCCACGGTTACCAAACCGTGGATCGTACTCGGTTGGTCCACGAAGAGACGACATGTTATAGCCACGGTTACCAAACCGTGGATCAGGATTGGTTAGGCCCGAAGAGCGAGTGCCAACCCGTGGATTGGGAGGCCTAAACGAACAAAGCCTCGGAAGAGGCGAAAGAATATCGCCCACGAGCCCGCATCTGCCGTCCCTTCAGGACTCTCCGAGGGTTTGGGATCTGAATCCATTGGGCTTACGCCCAAGGCTTTATGATGTCGCCACTTCGTGGCTGGAAATCGAAATTCCATTTTGGCTAGCCCACCAGCGACATGTTGTAGCCACGGTTACCAAACCGTGGATCAGGCTTGGTTAGTTCTAAAGATGCAACAAAACGGGGACAGGCAAAACAAACGGGGACAGGCAAAGTTTGGTTCGTTCCAAGCGATGTTCGCCGACGAGCCCCGCTTCATTGAACGTTTTGGGATGGTCCTAGCGGCCTGCCCAAAAATTGACGATAGAAATTTCAGCAAAAATTGGAATTCATTGACAAACTCTCGACGGATGGTTCAAGATAAGTTTGTAGGGAAAATTACGTTTGGACAATTGAACGCGACGCCTGCTTCCCCGAACCTCGTCCTTGCGGTTTCGCCAAATTCGAAAGAAATAACCGATGGCAAAAGTACTTAGCGGCTTTATCAAGATCCTTCTGCAATCCAAAACCGTCACAAAAGAACAGGTCGTTGACGCTCAAAACCTCGCAAAACAGACTAATAAGCCGATCGCTCAGACCCTGATTCAACTGGGTTACGCGACCGAAGAAGAGGTGATGAAATCGTTGGCCGAACATAACCGACTCGAATACGTCGATCTGAATTCGGTTGAAATTCCTGAAATGGTCATCGAATTGATGCCTGAGGCGGTCGCCCGAGAAAACAACTGCATCCCATTAAGCGAGACCGACGGGGGCCTGAAGGTCCTGATGAGCGAGCCAGACGACGTAGACACGATCGAAAAACTAAGATTTATCCTTAATCGAGACGTAACGGTGGCCCTGGCGACTCGATCCAGCATCAACTTGGCGATCAACCGAATGTACGGGCAGGTCGAAGGGGAATCGGCCGACTCCATCCTCCAAGAGTTTACCGATACGGCGATCGATTTCACCGAAACGGTCGACGATGACGACAAAGGAGCCGGTGAAGCGGACGAAAGTAGTGCTCCAATCGTCCGACTGGTCCAACTTATGATCCAGGAAGCGGTTCAATTGCGGGCCTCGGATATTCACATCGAACCCTTTGAAGACCGAGTCCGCATTCGATATCGCATTGATGGTGTCCTTCATGAACGTGACCGCCTGCCAAAACGTCAGCTTGGGGCGATCATTTCGAGAGTCAAGATTTTAGCCGACATCGACATCGCTGAAAAAAGGCGCGAGCAAGACGGGCGAATCAAAGTCACTGTAGGCGAAAAAGAGCTCGACCTACGCGTCAGTATCATTCCAACCAACCAAGGACAGTCATCGGTCCTCCGACTTCTGGATAAAGACAACATCAAGATTGGAGTTCGCCAGCTTGGATTTTCGGAATCGGTCTATAAAAAATTCACCAACCTGATCCGACGTCCCAATGGAATTATTCTCGTAACCGGCCCAACCGGTTCAGGGAAAACAACCACTTTGTACGCCGCCATGAACAGCCTCAACCGACCCGACAGAAAGATCATCACTGCCGAAGATCCGGTCGAGTACTACCTGCCGGGGATCAATCAAGTCGAGGTGAAACACAAGATCGGACTCGATTTCGCGAGGATCATTCGTTCTATGTTGCGACAGGCTCCCAATGTGATCTTGGTCGGAGAAATGCGAGACCAAGAGACCGCTTCG
Organism: Planctomycetota bacterium; assembly: GCA_039200505.1. Lineage (GTDB taxonomy): Bacteria > Planctomycetota > Planctomycetia > Pirellulales > Pirellulaceae > Mariniblastus. The sequence goes on from JBCCSJ010000057.1 coordinate 1,927, forward strand.
ATGGGAATCCAGGCTAGTTTAACCGGACACTTAGTTTTCAGTACACTTCACACGAACGATGCGCCCACTGCTGTAACACGTATGGTGGACATGGGAGTGCCCGGATACCTGGTCGCTAGTAGCGTCGTCGCGATCCTGGCTCAAAGATTAGTTCGCACCATTTGCCCCAAATGCCGGGCTCGATTTACGCCCAGCGAAGCTTCGATCAAAGAGGCTGGGCTGACCGAAGAACAAGTCAAAAACGCCACCTTCATGCGAGGCAAGGGTTGCAATAGCTGCCAAAAATCGGGCTTTCGAGGCCGTATCGGGATCTACGAAATGCTGATCATCGACAGCAAGATTCGCGAGATGATCTTCCAAAACGCACCCGCTCAAGAGATTCGGAAGTACGGAATGTCGGCAGGTATGGATACCCTGTACCAAGATGGAATCGACAAAGTGATGCAAGGAGTCACCACTTTCGAAGAAGTCTACCGAGTCGCTAAACGGACCGAACAAGACTAAATAACCCCCTCCGAAGGGTGGATTCAGTTCGGTTTCTGGGGCGAGATCGGGGCAGATTACGAAATTTCTTGGACCGCGATGGGTTAGAAGCGAATAATGACTTTGCATGTCGCCGTTATACTGGATTGGAGAAATGCGGCTCAACGATGTTCGCCATCTTACTGAGCCAAGTTTAAGCTACCCAAATTAACTACAGGATTCGACGGCTGCCTACTTCCTTCCACGTCTCTAAAGGGCGGTCATGCCATACGACATTGTTGGGAATCCGTTGCCAGACGAATTTTCGAGAGTGTAAACGAACCGTTTTATAGAGTGCTTGCCAATGGCAACTGTATTAATTGACAAATTGCTAGAAGCCTGTGTCAAACAGGGTGCTAGTGATATCCACATCACCACCGGACAGCCCCCCGTATTTCGGCTCCATGGTCGGCTTAGAAAGCTTGAAACCAAGGTACTGGAATCGGAGGATACGGTCGCACTGATGAAAAGTATCGCGCCGGAAAGATGCCAGCGTGAACTTCAAGAAATGGGAAGTGCGGACTTTGGGTTTGCCTACGCCGACAAAGCTAGATTTCGAGTTTCCATTTTCAAGCAGCGAGGCGACATCGCCATGGTGCTGCGGCAGATTCCCAACGAAATGCTTCCACCGGAGTTCTTGGGAATTCCAGATATCTTTACCAAGTTAGTGATGCGTCCACGAGGTTTGATCCTGGTGACCGGTCCGACAGGGTCGGGAAAAAGTACGACGCTGGCAAGCCTGGTGAATTTTATTAACGAACGAGTTGACCACCACATCATCACGATTGAAGATCCGATCGAGTTTTACCACTACCACAAAAAATCAACGATCAACCAGCGTGAAGTAGGGGTGGATGTCCCTTCCTTCGCCGAAGCGATTCGCCGAGCTTTGCGACAAGATCCGGATGTGATTCTGGTCGGTGAGCTTCGCGACCTCGAAACCATCGAAGCTGCTATTTCGGCCGCGGAAACGGGCCACATCGTTTTTGGAACCCTGCACACCAACAGTGCTCAAGGTACCGTCAACCGAATCATCGACGCGTTTCCTGGGAACTTGCAGGACCAGATTCGAACTCAACTCGCGTCGTCGCTTATCGGCGTTCTTGCTCAAACCTTGCTTCCCAGAATTGGAGGAGGGCGAGTCGCTGGGTTTGAATCCCTGGTTGTCACACCCGGTATTTCGAACCTGATTCGAGAGAATAAAACATTCCGAATTAACTCCGCCATCCAAACGGGTGCCAAGTACGGAATGATGTTGATGGACGATTGTCTATTTGAGCATTGGGTCAACGAAAAAATCGAAATGGATGCCGCTTTAGGAAAAGCTCAGGATCCTGATTCATTGGCACGTCGAATTGCAACGGCTCGAAAACAGATGGAAGAAGGAATCGCACTGGGCGAGGACGACCTCGATTTCGATGATGAAGACGATGATGATGACGACGACGATTATTAACAGAGATCGTCCTTAAGACAATTAAGTGTCGTTGACGTTCGTATTGGAACGCCGCTGACTAAGCAATCAATTAAACCAACAATCGCATTAACAACAAGGTGAACCATGGCCGTACGCCGGATAGGCCAAATTTTTGTCGACTTGGGTTTTATCACCGACGATCAGTTGGAGATGTTGGTTGAAGAACAAAGCCAGAGCCCTGGTCAATTGATCGGACGAGTGGCCATGGATATGGGTCTGATTTCCGACGACGAATTGATTCAGGCTTTGGGCGAGCAGTTTGGGCTTCCCACTGTAGACATCGAGGGGGTCAACCCACCGGACGACGCCAAACAGGCGATCTCAGATGCGATGGCTCAACTTTATCGAGTCATTCCGTTGCAGCTCAACGATGGCGTACTAACGATTGCAACCTGCGATCCGCAAAACTTAGCCATGCAGGATGAACTGCGTCGCTTTCTCGGGTACGAAATCCGGATGTTGATCTGCACCGAAGGTCAGGTTCTGAAGGCGATCGACCGGTTCTTTAACGACGAATCGGAAAGCATCGAAAAAATCATCAACGATCTTGAAGATGATGATGAACTGAAAAAAGCATCCGAGGCGCTGCTGTCCGACGGCCCGATCAACCTAAGTGATGTTAACGAATTGGTAGACAGTGCGCCGGTTCGAAAATTGTTAAACATGGTTTTATTGCTGGCGATTAAAGACCATGCAAGCGACATTCATTTTGAGCCGTTCGAAGATGAATTTCGAATCCGAATCAAGGCAGACGGAGTTCTGTTCGAAATGGTTCCGCCACCCCGCCACCTGGCGTTTGCGATCACAACTCGAATCAAGGTGATGGCCAACCTCAACATTTCGGAACGACGATTGCCTCAGGACGGCCGAATCGAACTAACCGTAGGGGGTCACCCAGTCGACCTTCGAGTTAGCGTTTTGCCCACTATGTTCGGCGAAAGCGTCGTTTGCCGAGTGTTAGACAGGTCGGTGGTTTCGCTGGAATTAGATAACGTTGGGATGCCTCCCCAGATCATGAGCGAATTCCGTGACATCATGTCCAAACCAAACGGGATCGTTTTGGTGACCGGTCCGACCGGGTCCGGAAAGACAACGACGTTGTATTCGGCACTTTCGGAACTCAATACGATCGAAGATAAATTGATCACCACTGAAGATCCGGTTGAATATGACATTGACGGGATCGTTCAAATTCCGATCAATCATGAAATCAATGTAACGTTTGCTTCGGCACTTCGAGCGATTCTTCGTCAGGACCCTGACAAAATTCTGGTAGGCGAAATTCGTGACCTGGAAACGGCAGAAATTGCCGTCCAGGCTTCGCTGACCGGCCACATGGTTTTCAGTACACTCCACACTAACGATGCCCCCAGCACCATCACTCGAATGAAAGATATGGGGGTTCCCACTTTTTTGATCACCGCCTGTGTCGAAGCTATTCTGGCACAGCGATTGGTTAGACGAATTTGCGCCGAATGCCGCGAAGAGGCTGACTGGACCGACGATGAGTTGTTGGAATTGGAACTCAAGCGGGAAGACGTCAAAGGTTACAAAAACTATCGAGGGACTGGATGTAACAGCTGTTCTAACACCGGTTACAAAGGCCGAATCGCGATATTCGAATTAATGATTCTTGATGACGAACTTCGCGACATGATCAATGAAAATGCCAATACCGACGATTTACGAAACGTAGCCAAAAACAAGGGCATGACGATCCTACGAGACGCCGGAGTGAATTTGGTATTCGAAGGAACCACTTCGGCTGAAGAAGTGATTCGCGAAACTGTGGTCGATGGCTAATCGAACAACCTACCCATACAAAACACGATCTGACGATCAACATTGAGTTTTTAAGGAAGCTGAAAATGCCAACCTATCAATTTGAAGCCATGGACCCTCAGGGTCAGGAAATCAAAGACGTTATCGAAGCTCCCACCCAGGATGAAGCTCAGGCGACCATCCGGTCAATGGGCTATTTCGTCACCAAGATTTCGGTTCAAAAACAGGCCAAGGGAGCCGCCGCATCGTCTGGAAAGTCTCGCAAAACTTTCGCTCTCGGAGGTGCCGGTGGTAAAAAAATGGTGACCTTCACTCGCCAGCTTTCGATTCTCCAGGACGCGGGGTTGCCAATCCTGCGAAGTCTTAAAATTCTGGAAGAACAGGCCAAACCGGGTGCACTAAAAAATGCCTTGATCGACGTTTGCGATGAAATTGAAGGGGGGGCCTCGCTGTCTGAGGCGATGGCCAAAGTCCCCAAAGTTTTCGACCGTTTGTATGTGAACATGATCAAGGCGGGGGAGGCTGGGGGTTCGCTGGAAGTCATCCTTCGCCGACTTGCTGAATTTAAAGAACGAACTCAATCACTTAAATCCAAAGTGATTGGAGCGATGATGTATCCGATTATGGTCGTCTTGTTCACGATCGGTATTTTGACCTTCATCATGTTAAAGATCATTCCCGAATTCCAAAAGATTTTTGAAGAATTCGGGATCGAGCTTCCCGCCCTGACACAGCTGTTGATGGCGATTTCGGATCGTGTCTGCAAGCTGTGGTTCCTGTTCCCGTTAATCCCAATTTCAGCGATGCTATTTGTTTCACTGATTTGTAAATTCCGTGCCGGGCGGATGGGTTGGCACCTTTACCTGCTCAAGCTGCCGATCATGGGCAAGCTAGTCGAAAAAGCGAATCTTGCTCGAACAACTCGAACGCTGGGAGCCTTGGTTGCATCTGGGGTGCCCATCATCGAAGGCCTGACGATTACCCGTGAAACCTCGGGCAACGCGATGTTTGAAAAAGTTTACAGTAAAGTGACCGACTCGATTCGGGAAGGTGAAACAATCGCCAAGCCGATGAAGGACAATTCGAATCCAAGTTTCCATCCGGTCACATTGTTCTTTTTCGTGGTATCCGTTTCGATCCCGCCACTGTTCATCCTGTTTATCAAACCAGACTACTGGCAAATCGCTCTTTACGGTGCCGCGTTTATGAGCCTGCAGGGGGGAGCCTGGTATTACCTGAAATATAGCAAACCCGTGGTAGAAGACCTTGTAATCAACATGGTCGCCGTCGGTGAAGAGACCGGTGAACTCGATGTCATGCTTTATAAAGTCGCTGACTACTACGAAGAAGAAGTCGAAGCATTGACTCAAGGTATGCTAAAGATGATCGAGCCGGCCATGATTATCTTCCTGGGTCTGGTCGTCCTGTTCATCGTGGCCGCATTGTTCATGCCACTAATTCAATTGATTTCAGGTTTGACGTCCAATAAATAGTGACATACCGCCCAGTAAAAATCCTCAACCCTAAACTTACAAAAACTACAACCTTGTAGCCTCATCTGGAGAAAGTTATGAAGCGTACCCACCTGATCGGATCCTCGACGGCCTCAAAGGCCAGGTCTGGTTTTACGCTGACCGAAGTCTTGGTTGCTATCACGATCATCGGAATTCTAGTCGGAATCACCGTCCCCGTGGTGATCAACGCACTTGGTTCGGCTCGCGAAGCTGTGATCATTACCGAGATCAAACAGATGGAACTTGCCGTAGAAGATTTCCACTCGGACCACGGCTTTTATCCGCCGACGTTTCTGGCGTCCACCGGTGTATCCCATGTCAACGGATACGGGAATCCACAGACCCCGGATGGTTTGCCAATTGGCATTCAGGGCCCAGGCGATTTGCTGGTCTACCTAAACCGAATTAGCCCGCAGCATAATGAACGAGCTTCGACCGGTATCACGACCGGACCCACCGATTTGGGCGACGGTACAAGATCTCGACTGTTTCATTGGTGGGTTGAAGTTGGTTCGCGGCTCGATCAACAGTCTAGCCTCGTTTTCTGGTTGTCTGGACTTTGTCAAAACAAGCAGTTTCCCCTAACCGGAGCGTTTCCAGATTTGACTTTGGAAGGCGCTCGCTTCGTCGCAGGCACTCCACCGCTGGCAGCTCACAATTTCCAGCCTCCGGTAGTTAATGGAGCTGGACGCGAATTCAAAATCGAACGGCAAGTTTATTTCGATTTCAAATCCGCTCAAATGAGTTTCTTTAATCAAGCCGGAGCAGTTTCGGCAGCCGGAAATGCGGACTCGTGGCTGGCAATTTACAACCAACCCCACGGCAAAGGTGATACTCTAGGTTACATCTATCGCGATTATACGTCGTACGACATCGGAGCAACGGCAGCGACCACTTGGTCAGACGCCTACCGAGTCGGACCCATCGACGGTTCTGAATCTCCCATTCCAAGCGGCGGAATTCCTTACGATTTTGCCAACCCCAAAGGCTTTCAAATCGTCGGCCCCGGAATGGATGGAGATTACGGCCCCAGCGGCAACGTGTACGGAGTCGAAACTCGGGGAAGCTTGGGAAGCTGCGGGCCAGGTGAAACGCCTCGAACCAACGACACCGGAGGCGAAGCTTGTTTCATCGCAAACGAAGGACTCGACAACATGGTCAGCTTTGGCGAAGGAAGATTGGACAAGTGGATCATCAATCTGGGCAACTGATTTATCAAAATCGTTCCTTTGATTCCACTGATTTAACCAAGGTTTCCAACCATGAAAATCCAATCCAAAAAATTGCGTCGAGGTTTCACGCTGATGGAGCTAATGCTGGTCATCAGCATCATCGGTGTTTTGTCCGGCCTGTCATTGGCCGTGATGCGGAGCGCGACATTAGATGCCAAAGCGGCTGCTACTCGGTCGCGAATTCGTATGATCAACGAATTCATGAAGCTAGAAGCAGAAGAGTACGAAGTTCGTCGAATTCCGATTTCAGTTCGTGAATTAGCCACCTACGCAGCCGCTAATCCGGCTCGAACTGATGGCAGTGGCAACCCAGTCAATTTATTCCAACAGGTCAAAAATCTGCGCCGGCGAATTTTACAAGAGGTCATCAACTCGGAACTGCCGCGGCCGATTTTAAGTGGCGGCAATTTCGTAGCCAATCCGGACGTTGGGATATTTCCATCCAACATCAGCCCCGTCGGTTCCCCTTCGTTAGGATTTCGCAATTGGTTGAGTCAGGAGTATCCCAACGCGGTTGGAGGAGTGACACTTTTGAACCGGTTAAATAGTCTTACCAGTTCAAAGATTAATCAGCTTTCGGCGCTCAACGGAAATCCGAATTACAATCTGCCCAGCGAATTGTTGTATGTCATCTTGGCACAACTGGACGTCGAAGGTCAACAGGCATTGGACTTGTTAGGGAATCGAGCAGTCGGAGATACCGACCTCGATGGAATCCCGGAAGTCGTCGATGCGTACGGGAATTCTGAAAGTGGACTTCAGCTGTTGATCTACCAAGTCGACGTGGAACCAGCGTTTAAAGTTGCCCCTAGCCTACAGACTGCAGCCAACAAGGATATCTACCCGGACTTCAATTCTGTCACACAGGCACCGGGACAAGATCCTGATTTTGACGTTACCAATTTGGCGACCCTTTTGCCTCAAGGTTATGACGTTCTCGATCCAACGATCCCACGCGAAGTCGGCAAAATTCGTTTCGAGGTGATTTCCCCCAACCTCGGCCGAGAGGCTGGTGAACGATAACTACCTCTTCCCGATCCTACCTGAAAACCAAAATGATGACTCCTCTACGAAAAATTGAACAGCGCCGACAAGGTTTGACGATCGTCGAACTGCTGGTCGTCGTCACGATCATTGGCATCTTGGCCACGATCCTCGTCCCCCGGATTCGAGTGATCAATCGCGACCGGGCTATCCGCGAAGCCGCCCGCGTTGTCGGTAGTACGATCGCCAAAGCGGTTAGCCGGGCAACGCTCGACGACGGCGATTTTGCTGGAATCGCAATCGAAAGAAATGCCAACATCGGTGAAGAGGTTGTCATTAGCGGGACTAGCTACATAATCCCGTTTGCTGGGACTCGCATGTTTGTTTTGCGGTCGGTCCCTAATTATGCAGGCGATGATTTTAACTCTCGAACCAGTTCGATTACCACTTTGTCAGCCACGCAAATGGCAATCACCATTGCCCAGCCGATTGAACAAGTTGATGCGAATGGCCCAGTCATCCAACCGGGAGACCGGGTGAGTTTAAATTACGGCACTGCAAAATACCCGATCGAATCGGTTTCGCTGGCAGGTGGTGATCTTACCATGGTCGTCAATTTTGGGCTGGGCAACAATTTGCCGGCTGTTAACTCAACATCCGGGAGAGTGCCATTTTTAGTCCACCGTCGACCGAAAAAATTGGAATCGAGTAAAGTCGATCTGCCCGACGGGTTTATGATCGACCTTCGGTTATCCGGTCCCGAACTGCCGGCGGCGTTTGTTTCCACGGGCTCTAACGGTTCAGCCGTGACGAATCCATCGAGTGCCACCCGGATCAGCCGAACTTTTTCCGTGTTTGGACAGGCGACTGCATTGGCAGGCAATTCCAACCCGACCACCGATGATATCGAGATTTTGTTCAACAAGGATGGTGGGGTCGACACGGTCCGGTTCGCCTTTATTCATGACGACGGTACCCAGCGTGTGCATACGATGGTGCCGCTGGACATGATGCACTTTTTTGTTACAGAATTTCAGCCGACGTCCTATTTCCAACCTGATGGAATCGATTCCAGCCTGTATGACGCTGACGCGATGTGGGTCAGCGTTGACTTTCGCACGGGAAGCACCAACATTGCTTACAACACCCCACCGGTCGGAAATATTTCCGGAGCTGGATTTGGTGTTGGTCTTAATGCTTCCCGGGCCCTCGCCACCGGCCGCCAAAGTGCGGCACAGTAACCTATCTAATCGAAACAGTGACCCCCATGATGACGAAAGAAATCAAATCAACTCGATGCCCTGAACTTTTGGATCGAAAAGGTCTGTCAATCATTGAAGTGCTTATATCGATTGTGGTCGCGATGATCGGTGTTTTTGGAATCATGATTTTGATTCCGTTTGCGATCAAGCAAGCCAAGTCGGGCCTGGATCGAGATGCTGCCGTCGTGTCAGCTCGAAACGCCTATTCCATGTTTGAAATCGCTGGTCATAGGAATCCCGAATCCTGGGCAGTTAGCCGCGGTGGAGCCGTTGTGACCGCCTATTCTCCCTATGAAGCCGCAGACGTTACCGGCGACGGAGTGGCCGACGATGTCAACGGCGATGGCGACATCACCAATCTTCCCTTCCCGACTGGCGATGCCGATGCACCTTCCATTTTTTCAATTGATCCGTTGGCCGTGACGATCAATGGCCACGCGGCCGCGGCATTTCCGTTCAACCGTCGCAATGCTGGATCCACTGCCGTCACTGCCTATCCAGACGGAACTGGATGGGTTGACCTGACCATCCCCGCCGCCAACCTGGGACAAATCAATGGTTTGCCGATGGGATTGGCGTCTGCAGATCGAATGTTTCGATCCAGCGATGTGTTAATTTACGAAGAAGCAGCTAACGAACTATTGGGGCCCGAACAAGTTTTCGATGTCAGCCAAAATCCGGGCGGTGGATTATTTAACGCCCGACGACAATCGGACGACAAGATTTCGTGGAGTGCCATCGTGGTACCATTTAAAGATGATCCCACGATGCAAGGAACGACTCGTTGGTCCTACAAAATTTACCTCTTGGTCTACAAGGACCGAGTTATCGAATTGGCCAATTCTACGCCGTCCGATCAGATGGCATGTGCTCAGGTTAACCCCGCGACAACCGGGGCTTCTGGTTCTAACAGTCCAGTTACCGTAGTCGATTTGGCGACCGACGTCGAACTTGTTTCGGAAGTCGTGAATCGAGACGATTGGGTCATGCTGATCAACCAAGGACGTCGCCCGTCCGATACTCCTGCGGGACTGGCCGAAACTGGTTTTCATCGTCAACTTGCATTCTACCGAGTCGTTAATGTCAATGACCGTCTGGGGGGTGTTCCGGCATCGTTGACGCTTGACGGACCCGATTTTCAATTCGATGACGGCGCAGGTGCCCTGAGTGCCACCTACATGGTTCACTTAAAAAATGTAGTCGGAGTTTATGAACGAACTTTTGAACCCGAATTTGCATCCAGTTGGTCCATCATCGACTAGATGACAGCCCTGAAAGCTTGGATTGGGAATCAAGATTCTCGATCCAATTCTCGATCCAAAACCATTCCCATCCACTGCCTCAAATCCTGATTCCGCAACCATCCACAAAACTCAGGCAACCCAATCCGGCCTCCGGAGAAACTTATGAGTAAACTAAATCAACGCCGCGGTGTGACTCTTCTTTTCGTGGTAAGCATGCTGGTTCTGTTTCTGTTAATGGGAACCACATTTGTCGTCCTCGCAAACGACTATTTTCGTCAGGCACGTCGGCGAGGGGTACGCAAAATCCACCGTCTCGACAATACAGCTTACGTCCATCGAAGTTTTTACAATTTAGTTCGCGGACCCGAACTGGAAAATATTAATTCTCCACTGCGTGGCCACGATTTGTTGTCAGACATGTATGGTTATGGATTGAAAGCATCCATTCGCAAAGCCGAATTGGTCAATACGACTCGAGGTCAACTGATTCGAATCGAGTTGGCGGAACAGACAACTATTAATAACGGATTCAACGTTTCTGGATTACGCAGCATGCTTGCCGACGCCCAAGCCAAAGCTGCTAACATTCAACTGCCCGGCGATCTGGTTGGTGGCGATTTCGATACCGCCGCGGCCCGGTTTACTTACACGGATCCCAATAAGAACTACTTATTCAATCCTGGAAAAACGAGCTTATCACCCCTCGACGTCCCTGGATATTTTGGGGGGCAAGTCATGTCGTTTGTGGATGGACAAGCCAAAGGGGTTTCGGCCAGAATTATTGATTATTCGGTGGCCGCCGATATCGATGCGGATAATCTTGCCGCCGGTGTTCCGACGGTCGTGCGGACTTTTTTGATCATGCCAGAAGTCCCCTCCGATGGGATCGATTCTCCATTTGATAACGAAACAGTTACCCTTCGAGATGCTTCCGGAACGGGTACGATCAATACATCCGAGGTCCAACTGTTAGGAGAGGTTTTTGACGGGACCGTTTTGCTGAATGCTCCTTCGACAGTGATTATCAACGGCAAACCATTTGGCGGGTACGGTGCCGGAGTCGTTTTTGCAGGTGGAGGAAGAGTGCCGGGAGCGGTGACTCGAAACGGTAATAATTATCAACTGGCCAACCGACCTAACCACGCTCGATTCGAAGGATGGGATGTCTGGTCGACAGCCACCAATCCTGACACCTTTTTCACCGAGTACGGTCAATTTTCCAATAGCTTCAACGAGCCTTACGATGCATTTGATGCTGACAACGTGATGCTGGCACAGGTTCTTCCCACCGGGATTACAGCGGCCAGTTTCAATCCAACTCATCTATCGCCCAAGCATCTTGCACAAAACCGGGTTGGAACAGCTGACGTGCCTGCCAATATGTACTCGTTTCGTCCAGTTCTTCAGTGGACTACGGATGATTTGACGCAACCGACTTCGATGAACAGTTCGACTGCGAATCGGAACTTTCCTAACATCTGGTACAGCGCCCAAACGCCTCCGACTGACTTTTCGAATCTTGCGGATTGGGCGTTGCCGATCAATCCGGGCGATGTTCCCCACGAACCGCAATCACGACCACTCGATGTCGACAATGACGGGGACGGGATTGCCGATAGTGTCTGGATGGATGTTGGGCACGGAATCATCATCACACCTGATGGCCGAAGAGTAAAACCTTTGGTGGCAGCGATGGTTGTCGATTTGGATAGCCGGTTGAATATCAATACCCATGGCAACATTGCTGAAGCGGTTGCTAACGAGTTTGCCCGATTCAATGGTAACAACTTTGAGCCTGCACGCATGTTTACCCAAGATTTACTGGGTGGCGATCCTTTCACTGCAGCCAATTCCATCAATTTAGCCGCGATGGCCCGAGGTTATGGATTGGGTCCTGCCGAAATATCTCTCGCTCCGCTGGTCAAAGGTGGATTTGAAAATTACACCCCTTTGTTGATGGGGGCACCCGGATTTGATCCCTCTGTTGGGACATTCCCTTTGGATTATCCAATCGTTCCTGGTCGATACGGTTTTGACCGATACCCTGGTGCACCCAGCCTGGACGTAAATGCGGCATTTCGTTTTCAGGATCATCCCAGTACGGGGGTGGCAGGACTAGCGTACAGCAATCGACCCTTTGACATGTTAGGTAGATTTGCGGTTGGATTTCCAAGATTTTATGAGAATGCCAATCCGGCCAACGCTAATTTTGCTAACCAGGGAATCCCAGACCTGATCGATCCTACCGTGATGGTGAAAGCTCCCGTTGGAATGCCGACCGCCGACATTGCATCGTCCACTTGGCCACCTCAAGGTCCAGATTTCCAAACGCCAGCTCAAGGTTACCCAACAGCGGCGTCGGATTTATATAATTCTCCTTACGAGTCGTCACTTTACCGCCGAACCGACCAACGTTTTGACGCGTTGTTTTCGCCCGATGAATTGGAGGCATTGCTACGTCCGTTCGACATCGATAGCCGTTTGCTGAACGATCGTCTGTACCAACTTGGATTGCAAGCGTCTTTGCACCGAAACATGGTGACCACCGAAAGCTGGGAAGTGCCCGCCTTACCACCAGCGGATTATACGATCACCGAACGACTTTATGAAATTTTGACCGCCAATATAACGATGACTCATAATGAGGCGTTCGTGCATATCAACGGTTTCACTTCGATCAACACGGGTACTGAAACAGTTCAGTATTACCAGTCCTTGTTGGCTCCCGAAATTTTGCGAGGGTTGCCAATGAACGTGAATCGTATTTTCGGCGACTCCCGACTGGACAACGATGGGGATGGAATTTTTGACGAGCATTGGGATAGCACCTCGCCTGTCCTCAACGAAGCGCTTTCAGAATCGATGCCTCTTTCAACTCCAGCCATTGCGATTGATCACAACAACGATGGCTACAGTGATCGAGAGGATCGGTTTGCCCGACAACATTTCGCTCGTCATCTATTTGTACTGACCTGGTTGACTGCCGGAGGTGATTTTACGCCGGGATCGGCACCCAGTTTTAAAAATCCGATTCCACCGGACATGGATGGGAACCAAGGGACGACCGACGAGGACTATTGGAAAGATATCGAGCTGCTGGCCCAATGGTGTATCAATGTTGTCGATTTTCGGGATGCCGATTCGATCTGCACACCATTCGAATTTGATTACAACCCATGGGATGGTTGGGACGGAGCGGCATCCCAGGTAAATCTTGTTAACTCAAATCGGGCTGACAATTCCTATGCTGATACGTTTAATATCTTAAATAGTATGCTCACTTTTCAGCCCGGCCAGCGGACCAATTTTCCCGCCTACGAAAAGATGGGCAACCGAGGATTGGTCTGGGGGATGGAGAAACCAGAACTGTTAATCACTGAGGCGATGGCGACCCACGAACGACGATATGAAGATCATGATACGTCGGATCCGGAATACGAAAGTCGCCTGGTTCCCAAAGCTTCCGTATTTGTAGAACTGTACAACCCATGGCTAACGAATGCCAACACGGATGTCAAACCTGCCGAGTTTTACTCCGGCGGTGGAGTCAATTTGGCCGCTCAGACCCGGGCGATCGGATCGGCCGGACCTGATCCGATTTGGAGAATGTCATTCACCGAAACTCGGGCCTCGGATCCTGACAACAACGATAGTCGGCGTGTTTATTTTCTCGAACCAAGCAGCGACGTTGAACCAAATGACAATGGCAACTGGTATTTCCCCGACGACAGTGGAGGGGGCGGTTCACCTGCCATCGTCGTCAATCCGATTCAGCCTGGAAATTACGGAGTCGTCGGTTCTTCGGGGATAAATGACGGTGGAAATTTCACAACCTATTTCGGACGCCGAAGTGATTTAACCGGTGCAACGCCCGTCAACATCAACGACCTTCAGTTGGATGACACCCGGTCGATTAACTTAATTCCAGGTACCGGGATCGAATTGAACGACTATTACGAGGATCATACGGGCACCATTCAAAACGAAACCCGAACCCAGGGCTGTGTTGCGATTCCAATTAATCGACGCGGAAGGGTCGATCTGAACCTCGAACGTTCGCTCGGAATTTCAGATCCGACCGAAGGTTACGGCTCTCTTGGTGGCGGCACGACTGAATTCCTGGATTCGATGGGCGAGACGGATGGCGATCGCTTCCTGGCGCCGCTCGATTACCAAGTCGATGCCGCTACGACACTGACTTTCCCAAGAATGCGACGCGATGCAAGTGCGGCCCTCGACAACGATGCCGTATTTTACGACGGAGTAACTCCAGGTGCTCGTTACTTATTGCTACAACGTTTGGCCAATCCGGAAGCTCCGTTTGATGCCGATTTCAACCCGTATATCACGGTCGATTCCGCTCCTGTTGATTTACTTTCGTTTAATGGAATCGTGCCGACGAGCGATCCTAGCATCAATGCAAATTCCAATGGTTGGTTAGCCAATAGCCGGCTTGACACTCACGAACGAGGTGAGGCGGAAGTGAATATTCGACGACTATGGCGAGAAGCTCCCAACCCGCGGACCAATGCCGCCGATGTGACTCCAATTAATTCAGGAGCTCAAGTGCGGACTCGAGGCGACGACTTGGCCGGTGCAGATGATCATTTCCTTTCCCATGAATTTGTCGAATCGTTTGGGCTGATGAACGAGGCTGATCGTTATACCAGGGCTACCGCAGAGAACTTGCCATTCAGCTGGTACACATGGAACAACCGACCCTATGTCAGCCAATTTGAGTTGGGATTAGTAACTCCCTATCGAGCCGGAGCAGGGATCCATCCAGAAGCCAATCCAACCGGTGGCGGAGCTCCCGACTTCAATATCATCAACGAAGCTGACGGTGACGAGGAATTCGATCGTTCGTTAACCGAAAATCGGGACGCGATGCAGATTGCGTCGGCCCTTGGGAAGTTTGATGGTGCGGCCAATCACTTAGTACCATTTAATGGCACTCGATTGAAAAACGTATTCGATTATTTAGAAGTACCTCCTCGGCATATCAATTCGGAGATTGGATTTTCGGTACAACGGTTCAACGGTGAACCCAAAGCATTGCCCAACTTCAATAACATCGACAATCCGCTAGGGCGTCCCGGCGGGGCAGCAGGAACTCAAGAAGGCCGGCCCACGGTCTTCAATGCACCTCATAATTATGCTTCGAGGTACAGATATCCTGGCAGATTGAATTTGAACACTTTGACCGACCAAGAGATTTGGACGAACGGAGTGATGCGATTCTGGGGCTACAACGCAGGTCACTTGGGCAACATCATTGGAAGAGTTCGATCGACCGATGATGCAACCAGTTCAGCAGAATTAGGTGGACTCAATCGTACTGCCAATCTCAATCAACCTGACACGGCGAACTACTATGCTGTCGATGCAGCCAATCCTGTTTTCACCATACCCACACGTGAAGCGGTGGATCCGATTCGTCCCAGTGGTATCGGCGAATTCTTTGTCGAGCGAGCAGTTGACCCGGAGACCCAGACCTTACTGGAAGGCGAGAACGACAGTACGATCTTGCGAGCCAACACGACAACGCCTGCCAATGCGGGACTGTTACGCAACCAGGGCGGAGTGACATCCAACGGCTACGAACCTGCCTCGCGAGATTATGCGTTCGCACTGGCTCCTATTTCCAAACTGGCTAACACAACGACCGAACGGTCAAGCGTGTTTGCGATCTGGATTACTGTGGGCTACTTTGAAGTAGACGACAACGGTCGGCTGGGCGCCGAAGTCGGTTCGGAAGTCGGCGAAATTGTTCGCAACAAAGGCTTCTATATCTACGACCGGTCGATCCCGGTAGCTTATGAGCCCGGCAAAAACCACAACGTCGAAAGAGGGATCCTCGTCCAGAGTATTATTGAATGATTTGACCGACAGGGTCGAATCGCAAATCATGGAGTGGGGATTCTCACTCCATTTTTTGGTACTGGAAAGTTACTTTGATGGATTAGAAAGTAACCGGAGCTAACGCTCAAATGGCTAATTGTGCGAATGGAAAATACCGGACCTGCTAAACATTCGGCAGTCTTGGTCGAGGAGGCGGTTCAAACGGCTATTTGTGCGAATGAAACCGGGAAGCCCCAATCGAGTGATCCCGCGACGGAAATCGGCTCACCTAACCTATTAGGGAACCAAAATAGCTGCTGACCATCAAAGAATACCTGTTATGACGATTGTTCGGTTTCTGATCTGATGGAAACTGAAAGATGACGACGGCAATTCGAGGGTCAATCATTTATTGCGGACAAAAACCACAATGAGTCGATAACCCCAATGGAATCCAAGTTTGGATTTGGCGTTGGGTCCCAACTATTCAATTGATCAATCACGAACCTCCAGATGGGTCCGAGGCGGAACCATGGTAAAAGCGAGATTTCAAAACCGACGGGGTGTGACCCTGATGTTTGTGGTTTCGATGTTGGTCCTTTTTCTATTGATGGCTACCTCGTTCGTGGTCTTGTCGACCAACTTCAACCGGACCTCTCGATCGCGAGGGAAAGTCCATCAATTCAGCAACCAGTTAAACGCGACCGACCTGATCGAGCGCGCGTTTTACGACCTCATCCGTGGCCCTAGCCTGTCAAATACAACGTCTCCCCTTCGAGCGGGAAGTTTGCTGGAAGATATGTATGGGTACGGATTTTCTGTCACTGCAAAAGTTGCTGCACTGGATACAAGCGAGCATTTTTTGTTGATCGAATTCAGCGATGATGCCAGGCGTACGATTGACGATGAGCCCTACACTCCAACGCCTGTCCCCGGCCTGTTTGGCGGTTTGATTTTGACGGTCACCAACGGTGGTTCCAAAGACTTTACCGGGCGTATCATCGATCACGTCGTCGAAGGGACCGCTGACACTGAGTACACTCATCGCGTTGTGGTCATTCCAACGGGGAAGGAAACGAAACTTAGCACTCAGTTGGTCTCCGCGATCGCGGGATCGCGGCTAGTTGTCAATGGACGAGCATTTGGAGGTTCGGGGGCAGGCCATTTTTCACCCGTGACGACGTTCGATGTCGCCAAGTTCGCCGACGAGTCCAAACAACCCAATTTCATTGGCCTGTCTAAAGAGGATTTATTGGGCAAAAATGGCAAGCCGGGCTACTTGAGTCTGGCCCAAATATCAGGTGGAATCGGACCGAATTCTCTGGCTCCTAACGAATCGTATGACGCACTCGATCATCAAAACATTTTTTTAGGTTCTATCAATGCTGACGGGACGCCGCGAGCCGTCAGTTTTCATCGAGGCGAAAATCGGGAATTGCGAGGTAGTCTTGCCGCATTTATTGACAAGGACTTCGACCCTGAAACAGAGCCGCTGACTCAGGATCGGACGGTCGAAGTCGACAACAACAATGATGGGGTTGCTGAAGGAGCCTGGCTGGACATCGGTTTGCCCGATCAATGCCGTCAAGATGGGACCTGCGTTCGGCCTTTGATTTCGTTCACAGTGATTGACCTGGATGGTCGTAACAATGTCAATGCCCATGGCAGTTTGTTACGAGCTGGAGATGACGAAATGGATGCGCTTCCGTTTGTAGACGGCCCTCCAGCGGAAACTCTTCCCAGAGGCCAAGGGTACGGGCCACCGGAAATTCGAATGCAGCAAGCACTCGGAGGTCCCGATATCGAACGGTCAGTCATCGAAGCACGATACCGTTCGGACGATCTTTCCGATATCGCACCTGGCGAACCAGAAGTCAGGGATGGTTGGTCCAAGTACAAATTATTTGGATATCCCGAAGTTAGTTTTGGCGAATCTATTCCTGGAACCGTGTCCGGGCATTTCGGGTCAGCCATGGATATGCATGGTCGGTTCGCGTATGGTTACCCAGCGATTTACGATTTGGAGTATCCCGAATTTCCAGTTGGAATGCCGATCGCCAGCGTAGCCGACTCTCAACTTACTAACGAGGCGGTTGACTCACCCTATGAGATGTCGTTTTTCGATGGGCATTTGCAACAACGATCCGACTCACCGTTCACCGCCGCCGAACTGGAGTACGTGTTGCGACCCAATGATATCGATTACCGGTTCTTGAAAAGACGCCTGTTCGAGGTGGGGGAACTGGATAGCGATAGCAAAAACCTTGTCACCACGCATAGTTTTGAAGTTCCTACGGTGTTCGGAAATCCGGTCACCCAGGTTTATCGTTTGCTCGATACAGCCAACGACGGAACCAGCTTACTTGGGATTCCCAACGATACCGAGGACCGTGAAGATGTGATTCGAATGCAGATGAGGCAACTGCTTCCCCCTGAAATTTTTCGCGGACTGCCGATGAATGTGAACCGTGAATTTGGCGATGGGATCGACAACAATGGAAATGGGATCATCGACGAAGTCGGCGAAACGGATCAGTTAGAACATCCTGGCGGTGAAACGATAGGCTTTGACCACGATAACGATGCAGAAATTGGAGACATCGATTCCGGATTAGCTAGAGTCACTTTTGCCAAACATCTGTACATCCTGATGCTACTGGCCACCGAACAGGTCGACCGAGATGGTGACGCTCAAATTACCGTCAACGATTGGTACGATTTCAACGACGATGGCTTCACCGATGTCAACGACTTGATCGACTATCGAAAAATTGTGGCTCAGTGGTGTATCAACGTTGTTGACTTTCGCGACCCTGATTCAATTATGACTGCTTTTGAAGTGGATCTGAATCCGTGGAATGGCTGGGATGTCGATTCCGACCTTTCGACCGAAGAGTCCCTCGAAGAAGGCGACGACAACCGAAACATGAGAACAGTGGTTTGGGGAATGGAACGTCCCGAGTTGCTGATCACTGAAACCATGGCGACTCATGACAGACGGACTCAGGATACCGATTCGGAGTCAGTCGGCCCCAATGATCAGCCTGATTTTACAGACGGCGACGATCCAGATTCTGACTTTGACAGCCAACTGGTTCCCAAAGCGAGCGTCTTTTTTGAATTATATAATCCTTGGGTCATGACCGACGCCAATCAAATTCGGCCTGCCGAGGTTTACGACGCAAGTCTTTCCGGCGTCGACCTGCAAAAGACCACTCCGTTTGGAGGGGCCCCTGTTTGGCGCATGGTAGTTACCGAAACGGACCAGGAAGAGCTTGACCCCGACGACGCCAGTAATAACGAATCCGAAGAAAAGGCAATTTTTACGCGGCGTATTTATTTTACTCGCCCACCAGCATCGGTAGATTTGGGGCCCGAAGTTTTTTATCCAGCCAACGATATCGTCGTCGGATCGGTCTCGCCCGGACGATACGCCGTTATCGGTTCGGCCGGGGTCAAAGTCGGCAACCGGTACGACACTTACTTTGGTCGCCGTAAGGGCGATGCCGCTGTGGAAGCTACCGAACTGCAAAGCCGGACACGACGAATCAGTTTAAGCCCCACAACAAGCAGTCTGGAGTTTGTTTGGTTTGACGAAGATGCTGCTGATGCTGACAGCGCGATGAAAACTCATGTCCGTGACGGATCGACACCCGATGGTTCCAAGCTGGGAATCATTAACATTCCCATCGGAGAAAATAGTGATAGCGGAACCCGCGATCTGGGCGTCAGTGATCCGATCAGTGGATACAGCGGCCTCACCGGCCAAGCCGGAGAAGCGATTGAACTAAATTCGATTGCCGATGGTTTCAGTTTTGTTTCACCCGGAACGAATCAGCCGTACACGTTTGATCAACCGGTCGACCAAATGATCGACCGAGATCATTACGACGAATATCTGAAAGATGACGGATTGAAACCGGGATATCGTACTGTTCATCTGCAACGACTTGCCAATCCCATGTTCCCCTTCAATGCCCAAACCAATCCTTATCGGACAGTGGATTCTTCGGCCATCGACCTTTTTGTATTCAACGGAGTCGAAGAAAAACCGGACCCCAATAACGTCCCCCTTGAAGCGATGCGATTCGGAAGCTACGAACGACGCTCTGATCTCGATAGCCCCGAAGGTCAAAACGAAACCGAGGGAGGTTATCAACGGGCCCTGTTCCGGAGCGGACTCTATGGATTCCAAAATGCCAAAGAAGACAACAATCCGACTTTGGATGACGGGCACATTTTCAGCCTGAACCTTTATAGCGAAAATGGAAATGGTGCCAACGATGGAGAAAGAGAATCTTTCGGAAGGCTCAACGAAGCGTATCGCGAAGATTTCAATGGAAATGCTTACCCAGAAGACGAGCAGTATCCCTTTGCCTGGCTTACGTGGAACAACCGTCCCTACGTCAGCCACTTCGAATTGGCCAACGTACCTTACACGTCGAGCTATTGGCTAAGTCGACGGTTCACGCTTGCGGACGACAGTTTTGATGTTTACCAACCGCCGGTCGAAACGGATGCAGATTCGCAACGTGTCAGCTATGGTTCCGAATTTGGACATCTATTCAACTTCCACTCAGGAAGTTTGGCAGCCGGAAACATGGGGCTTTCGTTGCATCGACTTTTTGACCTGGTCGAAGTGCCTTCGCGATTCATCGGAACCGAAACTTTCGTGAATCCCGGCGTTTTCGTGAACGATCGACACACACTTTCCTATGGAATGGTGG
>JBCCSJ010000058.1:0-22387 GCA_039200505.1 Planctomycetota bacterium
CGATCATGTAACTTTTACAGACTTTGATTACGGTTTCCATCCCCGATTTCGTTTTACCCGGTTTTTACCGACCATTTGTCGCTATTCCGTTTTTCGATTCATTGGCCCGAGGCTTGCGTATCGTTTGAGTCAGCATTCAAGACTTTAGCCAGAAAGGAAGGAACCATGGCAACCAAGCGAAGACGAAAAAGAAGGAAAAAGAAACCCGGATCCATTTTGGGGTTATTAATCCTCGAGGCTATTGCCGTTGCGACCTTCTTGTTTGTTGCGAACGAGTCTCGGGACTACAGGCAAGAAAGCCTTGGTCCATCTGTCCAAGAGAATGCCACGGTCGAATCTGGGATTTTTGACCGAGCCGATCAAGCGGGTTGGGAAACTCCGCCGCCGGAAAACATGTGGGCTATTCATCGCCCCGTTTCAAACTGGTAGCTATTTTGAGTAGCCTCCGATTTAACAAACCAATCGTTGGAATGAGTAATTGGTCGCACTCTTAAAAATCACAGACCGACACTCTTAAAAATCACAGCCCGACACGTTAGTGAGGGACCACAGCCAAGCGATCATTGACTCGATGGCGATTCTTTTCGAGGTAGCTTGGCGGCATTGAGTGTTGCAGAATCGTAACCGCGAGTATTCGCAAATGGATGCGAATTTTTAAATTGGGATCTCAATTTCTGACCAAAGTCTTAGGGACCAATTAAGTCATAGTTGATTCCAGTCATTCATTCACGGTAACAGCATTGATGTTGATTCATCACAACCCGACACGTTAGTGAGGGACCACAGGCAAGCGGTCGAATTTCTCACTCTGAAGTTTAGATTGGGGTTTTCAATTCTGGACGTGTTATTTCCTGGCGATTTCTGAAACCAACGACGTGCCCATGACCGTCGGCCTGTTGAGACTGTCGGGTTATGGGGTGTCGATCGGTTAAGCTTAAGCCGACTAGCCGTTATATTGGAGCGGTTGGTCGGCGGCCCCAGCATACTTGAATAGTTCGCGAGAAAATTCACGAAGCTCAAAATCGCTGAGTGCTGAAAGTTGGTCAACCACACTGATGCCATCGGCTGTATCGAAGCTCAGATTGTCGTTTGCGTCCGCAAACAGAATGCTAAAGTCTTCCAGCGGAGGTCCAAGCGGGAATTGGCCGGGATCATGGTCGTAAGTTGTCCAGGTGATTTGAGTTCCTGTCGACAAAGTGACCAAGCCAGTTCCGTATCCAATGTCATAGATCGATTCGACCCCGTCCACGTTGGTGACGACATGGGGGTCACCCCAAATGGTTACTTGCGTTCCTTCGGTAGAATGCAGCGTAACGCTATTAGTGTAGGTGTCCCATTTTCTTGAGTCGTGGTCGGTTGAATCATCAAAGTTGTCCGCATAGACACTCGACTCTTTCATCGAAATGATCTGGAATTCTGCCCCGAAGTTGTCGGTGGCTCCGTTGATCGTGAAATTAACATTCGTGTCTGATCCAACACCCATCACGATTTCACCAATGCCATCTCCATTGGTGTCCTCGACCAGCGAGACGTAGCTACCGTTTCCAGTCGCTTTATCGGTTCCATGAAATACCGTTCCCTTGGATCCATCACCACCGTTGTCAACAATCAGATCTGAGGTGTTGATGTTGGCGTCAAAGCTGTTGGAACCATAGATCAAGTAAGATTGGCCGTTGTCGACCATATCGTAGGAGTCAGCCGTTCTGGATGTGACAACCATGTCATCAATGCCGTCACCATTGACGTCGACCCCGCCGCTGATCTGGGCTCCAAGGTGGTCGTAGTCATTGCTTCCGGAGATGGTAAAACCATTGGATCCATTAAGTGCATTGAGCTGATTTTCCGCATTGGCGTTCGCTGATCCAAAAATAACATAAGTCTGGCCGGCATTCACATGTCCGTCGACGTCGGCGTCTTGAGAGACGATTGCAAAATCATCAAGACCGTCGTTGTTGACGTCCCCAACCTTGGCAATGACTTGGCCAGAGGTATCGTTGGTAGTGAATCCTTTGTAAACAGCTCCGTCGGAACCGTCACCACCATTGGCACTGTAGAGGGTTGAAACATCAAATTCCGCCCCATGGCTATTGCTGCCGTAAATGACGTACGATGCACCGGAGTTATCGCCGTTGTCATCACGGTCGGTTGCACTTACCAGGATGTCATCCAGGCCATCGCCGTTTACATCTCCAATGGATGCGACTGCCGCTCCAAAGCGATCATCTTCGCTCAATCCTGTCAAAAGCAGGCCGGCTGATCCGTCACCCCCGTTGGCACTGGCAAGGCTATCCACATCAACGTTGGTTGGCAATCCATTGGCATCACCAAAGACAACGTAAGCTTCACCGGCTCCTTCATTGACAGAACTGTCGCCCACAATGACATCTTCAAAGCCGTCACCATTGAAGTCACCGGCACTTACAACGAGGGTCTTTGCTTCTTCATCCAAGCCATCCAGTGACGTGATGTCTGTAGTTGTATCTTCGACGATATCCACGCTGGCATTTCCATTGCCAAACTCACCCCCTACAAAAATCTTGACGGTCGCCTGATTTTCGGTGGTGCCATCTGAAATCGTGTAGGTAAAGCTCTCAATTTCTACCTGGCCCTTCACCAAGTCGTCCCAAGCACCGTTGGAATCATAGTTGAATGAGCCATCAAGGTTCACAGTAACAAGTGCTCCGGAATCAAGTGCGAATTGATTGCCGATTTTGCCTGCATCACCATTGACCTTGGTAAGCGTAATTGTGTCACCATTGGCGTCAACATCGCTGCCATATCCATTATTCGAGAATATATTGCTGTTGATTTGTTGGGATGCCAAGGTAGAGAAGGTATCGTCTGCAGCCATCGGCGGTAAATCAATCTCCGCATAGGCGTTAGAAAACCCATCGTTGGTGCCCGAAATTCCCGACATTCCAACCAGGGTAGCAGCTCCGGTGGTCAGGTCGAACTTGTAGACTTCGCCCGTTTTGTTGGACGCACCGTAGACCGAACCCGTTACATCAGCAAACATGGCTCCAAAGGTGTGCTTTGAAATGCCGTTTCCTCCAACATTGGTCAGCGTTCCATCGGCTGCGGAGATTTTCAGCAATTGATTTTCAACACCGCGTTGGCTGGCATAAAAGTGATCGTCCTGTGAGTTGTAGGCGATGTCGTACACACTGTTCAGATTTCCTGAAAGTGTGATTGTGTTCTCGACGGCCAAGGTATCAACATTGATCCCATAAAGTGCGCCGTTGGCTTTGGCTGGGCGGACGTAAAGTAAATCGTCCCCTCCGAAATCACCAACGTAAATGCCACCATGATCGGCAGGTAGACCCGTAATTGTCCCCAGAACTTCGGCGGTGCCATCGGCTCCAAGCCTTCCAATCTGATTGCCTCGCATCACGCCATAGGCATAGTTATCTGCGGCCCGGAATCCGACGGCATTCATCTTTTCTCCCATGCTGTTGGGAGCATTTTCCAGTGTCTTATTCGTCAGATCCATTTCGGCCAACTGACCTTTCTTGGAGTAAACCTGGAACAGACCAGCTTCTCCCGAGAATGCAGGTGGCGAGTTGAGTGAGCCATCCCAACCTTCACCATCGAGTACGGTCACGTCGATCGATCCGTAAGTGAATTCGAGATCCCAGTCACCGCCCAATTCGGCAGCACCGGTCAAGTCAGATGAAGCGGCAACATCGGTTTCGGAAATCATCGCGATTCTTTGCATCAACGACATGCCGTGATCAGTTTCTGCGACGTTGCAACCATAGAAGAGCAAATCCGCGTCATCAGTCAATGACTCGCTCCAAGAGGCCAGAGAATCTGAATGACCCGACAGTGTTTCGTGATTGAGAGTCGCATCGCCCAAGGAGACTTCGCCATCCGAACCGTGAGAGATAATATGAATCGCACTATACTGGGCGGGTCTCGAACTCAATTGTTCGGAAATCTGAGCCACGCCATCCGACATTGGACTTAAAAAAACAACTTCGGCTGGTCCATCGGAGTTTTCCAGAATCGACTCGATCAAAAGGTGACCATCTTCGACTCCGGGATCGACGAAGATGATCTGCTTGGGACAGTCGTCACATGCTTCGTCTTGCATATCGTGTTGTTGAACAATAATTGGCTGTTCAACTTCTTCGCCCGTGAAGAAGTTTCCATCGGGAACAGCATCAAATAAAATCCGATCTTCCAGTTTCTCCATGATTTTTTTGCGTGTCATCTT
Source organism: Planctomycetota bacterium (assembly GCA_039200505.1). Lineage (GTDB taxonomy): Bacteria > Planctomycetota > Planctomycetia > Pirellulales > Pirellulaceae > Mariniblastus. The sequence continues at coordinate 4,217 of JBCCSJ010000058.1, forward strand.
CGTTATCTCTGTGTCTAGGAATTGTGTGGGTCTCAAAAGAAACGTACTTCGATTTGCTAAACAGGGAGTTGAAAAAAATGAGGGCTTTCCCTCGCCGTGAATTGAGAGTCCCATACCGACCACGACCCGACACGTCTGTGAGAGATCACCGGATTTTAAATCGAACGGAACTAGCGATTTTGAATAGACTCTGCGAATGCACGCCAATAATAAGCGCCAATTTTAAGGCTGCATGTTTCACGTCCTGACCAAAGTTTTCAACATGGGTTGGGCCAAAGATTGAATCCAGCCGTTCAATAGCTGCCGCATTGCTCGTAACTAATTTGAATCGGATGCCGGTTTGGAAAAATATTTGACTTTGGATCCGAGTGACAAGTTTTTAGTCAGTTGTTCAATGCCAAGGCAACTGACTCACCCGTCTGACGCGATTTGGAATGTTTGAACCACCGAATTCGGCCTGCCTTCTAAAATGATCCGCAAATTTGCCAAATTTGGACAAAAAAATGAGTGATCAGTAAAACGAATTCGCATTCAGCTTGCCCCCAAACACTAGAATTAAAAGCCCGCTCATTATAAAAATTCGAATGTTTTGAAATGGCAGCATGTCGCAAGAAAGCAAATTGCCATCACGTGCAGAGATAGCTGAAGCCCTGAAACAAGATGGTGAACAGGCGTTGGCGACCTATTTTTCGATCATTCAAGATCGACTTCGACGAGTCTGCAATTTCAGGCTGGACTACCGTCTCAGTGGCAGGATTTCCGAATCTGATGTCATTCAGGAAACCTACGTTCGGGCTGCCAAGCGAATTGAAAGTTTCCTCGAAAAAGAAGACATGCCTTTTTTTGTGTGGCTGCGTCTTGAGTTAAGTCAGAAGCTGCATGAGATTCACCGTCATCATTTCGGTGCCGAAAAAAGAGACATTCGAAAAGAGATCAAGTTTGTTGAGCCAACGAACGAGTCGGGTAACACATCGGTTCAATTAGCGGCACATATCGTGGCTCAATTAACGTCGCCAAGTCGGCTTATCGAACGGGCTGAACAAATCACCATGCTTGAGCATACGCTCAATGAGATGGCTGAACTCGATCGAGAAGTGATTGCGTTGCGACATTTTGAAGAGTTGTCCAATACCGAAACGGCCAGCATTTTGGGGATCGAAACGGCGGCTGCGAGCAAGCGGTATCTTCGTGCATTGCAAAGACTGAAACAGATCATGGAGTCAGCGAGACGCCGTGATGAATAATCAGGACCCTTTCGATTCGCACCTCGGCGATACGGATTCCGCATTGCTGGATGAAATCGTCGAAGACTTCACCCAGAAATTGCGTGAAGGTAAGCATCCTCCGATCGACGACTACCAAAAAAAGCATCCCGAGTTAAGCGGATCGATTGCCGAAGTTCTCGCTTCGGTCGCCATGATCGAAAAACTTAAAACCGCAGCAAACGCTACCCCGTCGCCAAATCAAAAAACTTTGAATGAGGTTTCGAAGTTGGCTGCCGTCGCCAACTACACGATCATCCGAGAAGTTGGTCGCGGTGGAATGGGCGTTGTTTTCGAAGCGGTCCACCAATCTTTGGGACGACGAGTCGCCATCAAGGTCATGCCCACACCGATTGTAGATAGCGAAAAGTATATCCAACGATTCAAAAGGGAGGCCAAAGCGGCCGCAAAGCTCCACCACACCAATATCGTCGGTGTTTTTGAAGTTGGTGAAGGAGATCGTTATCACTACTATGTGATGGATTTTGTCGACGGAAACGGGCTTAACGAGATCATTCGATCTTTCAAAAAACAACAGGAAATTTCTCAGGGAACCGTGAGTTTCGCGGCGGTCGATCATGAAGACCTGGAACCTGATGGCGAAGATCTCGCTCGCGAATTCGAATGCCAAGATCCGATGTCTGACGCAATGGACCTGGAATCTCCTGAATCTCCATCATTTTACCGATGGGCGGCAAGGGTCGGAGCCAATCTTGCAGATGCATTGGCGTACGCCCACAATTCCAAGATCCTTCATCGGGATATCAAACCATCCAACATGATTCTTGACCAGAATGGCACTGTCTGGATCACTGATTTTGGATTGGCCAAAGAGATTTCGGAGGAGATTAACTTAACTAAAACGGGAGATGTGATTGGCACGCCGCAATATCTTGCTCCCGAATCACTGGAAGGAGTTTATGATCAGCGGAGCGAAGTATACTGTCTTGGTCTGACGTTGTACGAATTGGTAACCCTGGCACCAGCGTATAAACCGGGGTCAACGGCGGAAGTGCTACGTTCGATCCATTGGGACCGGCCCTCGTCTCCCCGGAAACTGAACCGAAAAGTTCCGCTTGATCTCAGTGAAATCATCGACAAGGCGATTGAACGCTCACCCGATAAGCGATACCAATCTGCCGACGAGATGAAAAATGATCTGATTGCGTTCATGGAAGATCGACCTGTCGCTGCGCGTCCCCCTTCTGCGACCGGGATGATTCTGCGGTGGTGGCGTCGAAGGCCTTTGGAGTCGAGTCTTTCTTTTGCGGCCGTGGTGGTCGCGACGATCATTCCGATCTTCGCCATGGTTGCCCAGTGGGAAGCAAGTCGAAAACTGAACGAAGAAAACGATAAACGGATGCGACTTGAAGTTCGAACCAAGGAGGTCGAGCGGAATCGGTCGATCGCTGAAGTGGAACAGCAAAATGCAGCCAGAGCCAAACAGTTGGCCGACATTTATTTAAACAAAATGCAGGCCCAAAACGAAAGAGCCGACACCAACGTCAGTTTGACTTTGCAGGCGTTCGATGACGTTTACATGCAAGTGCTCACCAAAGGTGCGCCTGTTGAAAATCAGCAGGAATTGGACACCTTTCAACAGATCCTCGGCCTGGAAACCGCCATCACAGCAGCCGACACCAAGATCGTTGAAAAGTTGCTTCAGCATTACCAAAAATTTGTCAAACTCAATGCAGACAATCAAAAACTATTTCGCGAAACAGCACGCGCCTTTCGTCGAGTGGCTAATATCCACCAATTGTTGGGCCAATACCAGCCAGCCGATGAAGCTTACATCGAGTCGATAGAAATCTACAAAAACATTCTGAATCAAGAACCGAATTCCGCTGAGATCAAAATCAAATTGGCTCAAACATTGAGCGAACACTACCATAACGCGGCAAGAATTGGACACCGTCGACGTGCTCAAAAATTGATCAGCCAATGCCAAAGGCTTATCGAAAGTATTGTCGTAGACGAGCTGGATTCTAAATTGAGACTCGATTTTGTGCGGACGATCGCGTCGGTGTGTGCAGATCGTTATGATTTAACCGCATCGTCGCAGCAGACTGAAGATTTTAAAGTCTTTGCGATGGAAGAACTGGAAACAGCCATCGGGATTCTGAATCAACTCATTTCAGTTCCCAAAATGTCGCTGGAAGCTCGCAAGGTTCGTGCAAGTTGTCTTGGAAGTTTGGCAGCGGCACTGAGTGGACGATCGAACAGTGCGGCAAAGTTCGAGGCATATTTTGAAAAGGCAGTTGAAGAGTTGAAATGGTTGATTGACGTCGAACCCAACAATCCGTCGCACCAATACCGGCTGGCACTCACCTATACGATTCAATCCAAATTGCATTCGCCATCCGAATTGGAAAAACGATTGCAAAACGCGATTCGAATCACGGAAGAACTGGTGACCCGATATCCTGAAGTGCTCGATTACCACCAGTTCCTGGCAGCTACTGAAGTTCGACTGTCTGAGAATCAAATTTCGTCACACAATTTGGCCGCTGCGTTAAATTCGCTCGAAGCTGCCAAAGGCCATCTCGAATACATTGCGAGTCAGTCTTCGATCCGGGCCGCTTTGTACCAGTTGACCCAAAAAGCTCACTCGCGATGCCTCGAACTTGCCAGTCTGGCAGCTCAGAACAATGCGAGCGACATCCGTGTTGCTGCCAGGACATTGGCGGATTCGCTTCAAAGCAAATTTCAATTGGTACCGACCCAATTGAATTGAGTTAGCAGAAACAGATGCACCAGCGGCTTATTGTTGTATTGCTGATGCATAGGGCCATTCGACGATCGCCAAAATTGGAGCGTATTTCAACGATGAACCCGGAGCTATCAGTCGGCTAACCCATTCAAAATTAAACCCATCAATTGAAAACCGGTTAAGGCATGTGGGCAATCTGGTGTCAGCGCCGACATTTGAAAGGCCAAAAAAAATCTTGGCACTAGCGACTGCTGGTGCCAAGATGACTTTGGTTTTGAATTTTGCAGTGGTTAAAAAAACCTGGCCTAAGAAAGCCTTTAGTCGAGAAAGCCGACGAGTTCTTGCGAACGGCTTGGTTGTTGCAGTTTGCGAACAGCCTTGGCTTCGATTTGACGGATTCTTTCTCGAGTGACCTTAAAGATGTGGCCGACTTCTTCAAGCGTGTAGCTGTAACCGTCGCCCAAGCCATAGCGAAGTTTGATGATTTCGCGTTCTCGGTAACTCAAAGTCTTCAGTACATCCTGAATTCGTCCGCGAAGCATTTCCTGAGAGGCTCCGATGGATGGACTTTCTGCTTCGCCATCGGGAAGCAAATCGCCGAAGTGGCTATCTTCGCTGTTTCCGACTGGGCGATCGAGGCTAATTGGATACCGGCTCATCGCCAAAACCCGACGGGCTTCTTCGATTGTGGTTTCACTTCGGCGGGCAACTTCCTCTAACGTCGGCTCACGACCCAATTCTTGTAAAAGTTGCCTCGATACCGTTCGAACTCGAGACATGGTTTCGACCATGTGAACCGGAATCCGGATCGTTCGGCTCTGGTCAGCAACGGCTCTCGTGATCGCCTGCCGAATCCACCAAGTCGCGTAGGTACAAAACTTAAATCCGCGGCGGTATTCAAATTTATCGACGGCACGCATTAGGCCAGCGTTCCCTTCCTGAATTAAATCCAGGAAGCTTAAGCCGCGATTGCGATACTTTTTGGCGATCGAAACGACAAGTCGAAGGTTTCCTTCCGACAATTCTCGCTTAGCACCTTGATACTTAGTGTAGATGTCTCGCAGATACTTTACTCGATTCCGCAAGCTCGAAGGAGTTTCCTGGCAAGTCAGGAGGATGTTTCGCATCTCCGTGATCCACGGCTGCCGTTCGGCGAGTGGCTTTTTCGCCTTCTTGTGTTCTTCGATTTTGACGGAAAGCTCGTCGACTCGTTTGCTAAAGTCCTCGATGTCGCGAATCTTTTGCTCAATTCGCTGGGTTCTTAAACCCAATTCTTCGATCAAACGAACGGCACGTCGTCGTCGCCTGGCGAGATTTTGCCAGGCTTGTCGCCGTTTAGATTTTGGTTGAGTCTTGGAGTACGCGGTCAAGAAATCGTGGCGGTTCCTTTTCAGCAGGACGGCAAGGGTTTGCAAGTTGTGAGAAATCCGCCCAAGGATCTGCTCTTTTTCCAATCGGTCGGTGACCGATACCTGGACTGTCCGATCGAAAGGAAGTTCGCCCCGGTGTACTTTGACTAAAGTTTTGTAAGCGGTTTTGATGACGAAGTCGCACTCAAGCAACTTGGTCCGAAACATTCGTCTTGTTTCTTCGATTCTTTTAGCGAGGGTGATTTCTTCGGATCGAGTGAGTAGCGGAATTTCACCCATTTGAGTCAAGTACATCCTGACTGGGTCATCTGACCACGATTCAGATTCGTCTATACCTGCGGGTAGCTCGTCACCCTCACCTTGTCGCTTGTTGTCGGCAGGCGATTCATTTGGGTTGACCGGACTGGCCTCAACTACGTCCTCAAATCCTTTCGGTTCGACTCGTGTGCGTGTTGCGTCGTCTTCTTCAAGCAGCGCGTCGTACAATTTCCAACTCCTGCAGGGCTATTGTTTTACTGTGTCTCTTTTGGTGCAAACGAAGGCAATTGAATCGCAATCGTTTCCAAGTTTACCATTCAAAATAAGGGAACCTTCCGAGAACCTGCATTTGGAAAAAGATTAGGGTTGAAGCAATCACACAGCCAAAATTAAGTCGCCGCATGGGCACCAATCAACGCTATGGGAATCGTTGAAAGTCGAATGGATATTCGTTTACCGACCCGACAGATGCCTATCGCTTACCACCGCCACTGGTTAGCCCTGGGCAAACGTTCATCCATTCCAGTTTGGTTGCTATCTTGAACGGATTTGATATCCGCCAAATCAAAAAGCTACCAATGATGAATCGTTAAAACAGCCCTGTCCAAATGGTTTGCAAAATCTTTCTCGCAGTCCCGTTAGGGTAAAAGCCTGATCGCGTCAGACTGATTGTGTTCCAATCTCACTCAATTATTTAAGGGACCCACTGGCACGCGCGATCGTTGATCAGACGGGAAGTGGTCAACCCTTGGGAGGGCTGTTGATACAGCGAGAGCGTCGAAGCACAACTGCTATAATTGTACCCAGGCACTCCAGACCGTCCAGCAAAAAAAGAAACCCATTCCCCTTTTTCCAAGCCCCCATGTCGAGATTTTGGGTAACTCTTTTGGATGTTCCGCTTTTTCTTTACTTGGCCAGTGAAAGAGATCACGTTGTTCTCAAAGACAGCTTGATCGGAAAATCTGCTATTGCAGTCGTTTTCTGCCAACTTCTCTCATCATGTCCTCGTAGGAAAGTTGCGTGTTGTCAAATATTTACTGACCAAGCAAAATGGAAGGGTCATCTTTCCTTTCAAGAATAGCTTGGACGGATACCGGTGATTTCTAGCCCAGTGATCGGATTACATTCGCCTAATACGACTGTTGGTGACGATCCCGAGGGCATTGATAAGCAAAACAAATCTAAAAACCGACCGCTTTTATGTCCACAAAATACAAATTTCCCTGCCAGAAATGTGGTTTCATTTTTGAACTTGGAACCACTCAAGCCGGGCAAGATTTGACCTGTTCTTCCTGTGGTGATGTTGTCGAAGCACCGAAACTAGGTGTCCTGAAGACCTTGCCAGTGGTCGGTGGAACGGAATCATTGAAAAAGAGCAAAAAGGTCGGCAACCATATCGCAACCACTATCGGGCTCTCAATCGCCCTCCTTTTTGGGATGATGGGAGGCGGTCTCTATTATTACTCCACCACTCTAGTGACGGATCTGGACATCGAAGGTGAGCTGAAAGAGTTCAATGAGAACGTGGATGCCGCCAAGCCTGAAGTAATCGTCGCCATGTTTAGTCAGCTCAAATCGGACCAAGGTCTGGGGGAGTGGCGAGAGCAATCCGTCGTCCGTTATAACAAACAGGGAGCCATTTTAAAGACGTTTGCATTTGTGCTGATGGCGATTTCGGGAATAGGACTCTTGGTCTTCTTCTTTTCGAAGTAATTCTGCGATTGAGAACGATTGGCTAAATGGCTCGGCCTATTGATTCCAAAATTTCAAATTTGGCAGTTCGATGCCACGCTCGAAGAAAAGACTTAAGTTAGCTCGCTTGACCGGTTGGGGCACCCGGTTCCAAATCCAAAAGTTTTCTTAACGCCCTGCGAACCAGTTTGAACTTAACGGGGACGCCCATTTTCACCCGGTGGTCGTTGAACCAATGGTCTTTGGCATGTTTGGCCATTTTGTCGGTCACTACAAGAATGCCGGGCATTTGAGAAGTAAATTCGCCTTCCATGAATCTTTTGAAAGCTTCGATTCCTTCGTCGCCAAGCCCGGCACACCCAATAATGACGCAGTCGGCAGGAACGTCTTCGGCCGGATCCAAGTCATCGAACCGACTTAATCCTCGGTCTGGATTTCCGGTGATGAGGACACGGTAGCCGATCGCTTTTAATTTGTCGCGCAGGCTATCCTGAACCTTGATATTGGATTCGATAATCAGGACGGTTTTACCCTGCCCTTCTTCCTCTTCGGTGACATGAGCTTGGTTGTAGGCGTCGATTTCTTGTTTGGACAACGATTCGTCGTATCGTCTTAAATCCCCTTTTTTGATCGCACTAATGGCATTTTCGGTCTGTGCTTGAGCCAGGGCTGCCGTCTGAATTCGTGTCTCAGGATTGATTTGCATCAATTGGTTTATCAGTACAACGACTCGGTGAGGCAGATTGGGTTCGTGGATGATCACCGGTTTCACATCCTGATATCGGCTGGCAGAAAGCCGTTTGATTCTTTCGCGGGTTTCAGCCATCGGTGGAACACCCGAAACCATCTGGTAAAGCATCGCTCCCACAAAAAACAGGTCGCTCCGGGTGTCGTTTCGTCGGACTCGGGTTGCTCTCTCTAATCCGGCATAGTCAATCGACCTTGGACCCCCTTTTTCGCCTTCCGATTTTTCGCCACCCACTGCCAAACCAAAGTCGACCAGCTTGGCGGTCCCTGAGGCAGCTAGCAACACGTTGGACAGTTTCATATCGCGGTGATAGATCTTTTGCTTGGCAGCATAGGCCAATCCGGCACAAACATCCCGAATGATTGACAGTGCGGTCATCAAAGGAATTTTCTTGTGAGCCCGGACATATTCCCTCAGGTTTTGACCTTCGACGAATTCCATCACCATATAAATTCGGCCCTTTTTGGTCTCGTCGACTTCAAAAATGGGCACGATATTTTCTTGGCGTAGCTGCATCACCATGCGGGCTTCCCGAAGGAACGAATCACGCGTTTCCATGTCGGTGCTGTACCGCTGGCGAAGCACTTTAACAGCTTTGATTTCGCCGGTCTCGCGATGGGATGCACGATACACTCGAGCAAATGTACCGGCACCAATCAAATACAGCACCTTCCATTTCCCATAAAAGTAACCTCGACGCTGGCCATCAACGACCCGTGAAATTTGCCAATTCGTCAGGTGCTCGGTTTCCAGCAGCGTTGAAATAAAAGCATTGAAGGTTGCCCTCCCGCGCCCCCCTGATGCAGCCAGCGTGATCTCAAGATCTTTGCTGCTCATTAACCCACAATCGTAAATTCGTTGTGCGAGTTGTTCTGCTGTAAGTCGTTTCATCGAAGGATTAGATCGGCTGAGTGGTCTAGGTTGGAGCTTTCAATGCCTGAGCCAGTCCCATCGTCGACAATGTCGGACCGGTTGGGTCGGGATCAAATCAAATGTCCCTCGAAACAGGGAAACCTGTCAAAGTATAGGACCCCATTTTGCGTTTCATTGGGCTCGACAACTGCGACCCGAAAAAAATCTAGATCGTCCAAAATCCGATTTTGCGAAAGACAAAATCTCGGTTTTCATCTGATATGCAGTCTATTCGAAACCCTATTTCCGGGCAACTTTGGGCGGTCGTCCGCCTCAATGCCAGTAAAGATTCAAGCCGAGCGGTCCCGTTTGATGAAAACCCGGTAAAATCGGGCTGGATTATCCGGCTGGATTCGCGACTTGGGGACGAATTTTTGGCCTAGATTTCCCCCTCATCGAGGGAGTTTTTGTAAGAGTCTCGCTCGCGTCGTGTGGCTTCCAAATCGAACATTAGGTATTTCATGTCCATGCGAAGCTGACTCAACGCTTCCTGGATCAAATTGAGAATCCTTCGACGGCGACGGGTGTATTCGACGACACGATTCAAAGGCTGTTCCAGTTTTTGGCGGTATTCCTGTGGTAGATCCTGAATGGCTCCCATTAGGTCAGTCAGGTCCATTGGGAGTTGTTCTTGCTGGTTGGGATTCGATTCTACGTTCATGTCGGTTTCCACTGCATTAGGTGTTGTTTCTGAATCTCCCCTTTTGCAGTCAGGATGCCGAAATTTGAAAGCAATCCCGGTGATGTTGCTTAAGTTCTTGTATGGCAGTGGTTTACATTTTTTGCGTTGGTGCTCTGGCAAGGAACCAACGTTGCATCTGAGCAACACTTTGACGTGGTCTGTTTTTCTGAAACCTGCTAAACATCCCAAAAATGTCGGGAAAAACCAACTGTTTTGCATTTTGGTGAGTTTCGACAACCAATTTGGCTTGTTTGTGGACTTCTCGATTCATGGTGAAGTTCGTCACGCGAAAAATGAATCACAATCGTCGTAATCCAAACCCAATCTTTGTCTTGGCCCTGTTGGGGGTTTCTGGATGGTGGATGACCGCGATCGGTATGGCTCAATTCGTCGAAAATTTTGAGTCGGGTAAGCCGTCATGGCAGAAAAGGGACACCGATTGCATCCTTTTGAAATCGAATTGGATTCAGCGGCGTTCCAATGAGATTGACCAAAAGAATCGCTTCGAAAAGATCTATCTGAATTGCGGACAGGGAACTCAGATTCTAGTCGCCCACGACATTCCACCGGCTTATGTGATTTCGGAATTAAGGCCGAGTTTGCGAATCAAGGCATCCAAAGCCGGAATTCGGTTGATGGTTCGCGTCGTGCTGCCTCGCACACCGGCACCCAACGGGGAGGGTCCGATGACGACCTTATTATCGTGTCAGTCCTACGGCAACGTAGGAAAATGGGAGACCGTTGGCCTGGCTGAAAATACCGATCTCAAAGAACAACTCAATAACGAAATCTGGTTGCTGCGACGCAAGTTTGGACCTGAGGTCACGGCCCGAGATGCTTTCGTAGACAAAGTCGTTTTGAATCTTTACACCAGCCCGGGAGAATTGAATGTCCAAATTGATGACTTGATTGTGACAGGGACTGCGTCGGCCCAACTGGTCGCCGAATATGTCGAAAAAAGAGGAATCGTCCGCGAGGAAATTCAATCCGATCCTTCGAATTCTATTCGCCCAGCAAGCTTTCAGGATCCGGTCGGAGCGATTACAGAAAGATCCCATGTCGCCAGAGAAGGTTCGGTCCTGGTAGCACTCGGCAAGCCAATATTCCCCGTCATCGTTCAGCACAACGGCGAGTCACTGCAGTACCTCAAAGCACTCGGTTTCAATGTGATCGAAATGAATCGAGTGGCGAACTCGGGAGAGCTTCGTCAGGCAGCTGAACTGAATTTGTGGATTATCTGCCCTCCCCCAAATTCAGTCGGATTGTCACCAATCGGTTTCGAGTACGACCGTGTGCTGTGCTGGAAAGTGGGAGATCAACTTTCGGGGCAAGATCTTGATCTGGTCGCACAGCGAATTCGTGAAGTTCGAGAATCAGATTCCCGTAAGGGTAGACCGGTAGTTGGAAATGTTGCCGACAACTGGACGCGGATCGGACGTATGGTCGACGTCTTGGGGATCGGAAAACAACCGCTTGGGTCCAGCTTTTTCGCAAGCCAATACAGCGACTGGATTCGGCAACGCATCGATTCGGTAGGTAGCGCCAAACCAGTTTGGGTGGACATACAGACTGAATTGTCCGAGTCGATTTCAATCCAGGTTCGTTCCATCGCAACACAAATTCCTCCTATCCCGGTGGAACCGCAGCAGGTTAAGTTTTTGGTCTACGAAGCGATCACCGGTGGGGCTAGAGGCCTTCGTTTTCTTTCTCGCCAAAGGCTAGACGGACCCGATCCGGCATCGCGTTTGAGAGCTCAGACGCTCGAATGGCTGAATGCCCATATCGAAAAAATTCGTCCCTGGGCACTTGGCGGAGCCCTCATGGGAGAAGTGGCTACAGGTACACCCAACGTCGAAGTGACTGCACTGAACACCCAACGATCGCGTTTGCTATTGATTCAAAAACCCACTCATCATGAACAGTTTCTGGTGGGGGACACTCAAAATGGTCCCATCTCTTTTGTCGATCCATCGACGTTTGCTAATCAGGTTTATTTGATTTCAGCAACTGGACTAAAGCCCATTTCCAGTACAAGGGATCATTCAGGGTCCCGTGTTCAAATTGAAAACTGTTCTTATTGCTGTGCCGTTGTCCTGACCGAAGACGCTCAAGTCGTTCGGCTTTTGAATGAATCGTATGAACGCGTCGGTCGACGATCTGAAATTCAGTTGCATCGAGAGTTAACCCAAAAGTGGCTGGCGATCATGCAACTGATCAACGGACAACTGGGACGAGTTGGCAGAGCATCCACCGCTGGTAGCAGTCATTTGAACGAAGCCGTGTCCGCGTTTAAGGTTGCCGAGTCGTTGCTGGAAGGCCAGACGCCCGAATCGGCTGAAGATTATTTGCATCGCTGCGATCAACAACTGGCACTTACAAAACGGGACTGGATTACCAATCCACTCGGATCCTTCCAATCGAAAACCTCAACCCCTTTTGCAACCCATGCCAGCCTGATTCCGCTTCACTGGGATTTAGTAAATCGCCTTCAGGGAAGCAATTGGAATCCAAACGGACTGGCTGGAGGGGATTTTGAAAATCTTGAATTGTTGATGGCCAACGGCTGGTCGAATCAGAAGATCGACGATGAAGCCTTGGTGACCCAAGTCGAACTTTCTCCCAATGCACGTGTCGAGGGAAAACTTGGCCTTCAAATGCAAGTCTTACCCAACGGGCAAGGAGTTGGTTTAGTTGAATCATCGCCGCTTTGGATCAAGTCTCCCGAAGTAAAAGTCCGGCGGGGAGAATTGGTTCGCATCCATGGTTGGGTCAACATTCCAGATGTGATCGAAGGATCGCACGACGGTCTGGAAATTTCAGATTCATTGGGTGGACGTGGCCTGAGAGAACGACTGACGGTCACTCGCGGCTGGCAGGAATTTACGCTTTATCGAGGCGTGCCTGCCGACGGAAGTTTATCGGTCAAGTTCACCTTAACCGGGATTGGTACCGCGATGCTCGACGAAGTCACCATCCGGACCATCGAACTCAACACGCCCTAATTTGGCGTCACAGTAGCGATTCGATTAGACGGAATAGCGGTTAGCCTTTGGCGTATGCCTTTTTGGGAGGAGAAACGACTCCTAAAGATTGATCGCTAATTCGAGCGAATCTTTCTTTGGATCCATCATCCAAAAATCGGAAACCGACTCGAGTTGGCTTGTTCGTTTTCGGGCAGACGACCATCACCTTGCAGGCTCGAATGGGGGTTTCTTTTTCGAGCCGACCACCACTGGGATTCTTTTGACTCGGTTTGACCGCTTTGAAAGTCATGTTGACCCCCTCAACGACCACCATCTGTTTTTCGTGATCCACCGCGATGACTTTACCGGTGACCCCTTTGTCTCGACCACTAATGACCTGAACTGTATCGCCGTTTCGAATCTTCATCTTTTTCACGCTAAATCTTTGAATTTGGAATCGCAAATCTTCAAGAATGTGGGCTTGATTGTCAAGTCAAAATCCACCGGCGTGGTGAGCTAGTTGTTTCACCACCAACTGGACTTCTTCATACAGCCCACGAGACTTGGACCTAGCGAAACTTCCGTGAATTTGGGTCACTCCCGTCTTCTGGATGATTTCAACAGCATTTTCGGCGGTCACCCCTGCCCCAGGCAGAATTTCTATCCTTCCAGCGGCTTTTTCTTGCATTGCCGCCAAGTTTGAAATTCCAATGTGAGCCGATTCAGCCTGACCACTGGTCAAAATCCGACTCACCCCCAGATCGATCAAGGTCTCTAGGGCTGTTTCCCAGTTAGGTGTTTCGTCGAATGCCCGATGAAATACCATCTCTTTCCCATGTCCGATTGCCATCGCTTGCCGGCAACGAGTTTCGTCGATCGTTCGATCCTCATTGAGGCATCCAAAAGCGATACCAGCGGCTCCGTTTTTGACCAAAAAATCAATATCCGAAAGGATCGTCCCCCATTGGTGATTGGAATAGACAAAATTGCCGGATCTTGGACGAGCCATCGCAATGACTGGGATTTCGACAGAGCTTATCACCTGTTGCACCAAACCAGCCGAAGGCGTCAATCCATCCAGTTCAAGAGCCAGATTCAGTTCCAGCCTGTCAGCTCCGGCGGAAGCAGCCAACTGTGCAGATTCTGCTGAATCAACGCAAACTTCTACGATCATTTTGAAAAACGATAAGGTTGACGGATGGACACGATTTTCATTTAAAAAATGCGAAAGCTGGGACTATCAGCCGTGCTCCGCCATGGAAGACGAGCACAATATGAGCCTACATCGTTCTCGGCTCGAAAACGAAAGTCTCATTCGTTTCACTCGCCTTCGGGTTGGCAGTAGTGCAAAGCCAAAAGAGCGTAGGCTGTCACCAGGTTAGGATCGCCTTCGTACCACCTGTCGGCACCAGCATTGGTCCAGGAACCGTCGTCACTTTGAAGTTCTGCCAACCGGTCGATTAACTCCGTTTTCCACGCGTGTTTCTCGCCATCTGAATCGGTGATGGTATCCTCTCCGTAAATCGAAAGGGCTTTAGCAAATACGTGGTAGTAATAAAAAAGCCCCTGTTGCCCAACCCCCGGGTTTTCGGCGAGGCTGTAATGGCGACTGATCCAGTCCATCGCTGCTCGAACTCGTAGGTCGTCCTTTTTTAAACCAGCGTAAAGAAAACTCTTTAACCCGGCGTAAGTCATCGAAGCGTAGCTACGAAGTCCTCCTTGGGGAGCGTTCCCTGCTTTGGTTTCACCTTCGCCGGCTGGCGTGTAAATAAAGCCGCCAAAATCATCTTTGGATACGACCGAGGCCCACTTGGCTGTATTGTGCTGCGGGCTGGGCATGTTTTGAGCCCTCGAAACAAACACGGCCGCCTTTTTGAAAGCCTCATCGGCTTCGGCAGATTCGCCTTTTGTGACGTCGTACAAGGCATCTAGAAAGAAGCTAGTGTTAGACAGATCAGGTCGTTTGTGTTTTCCGTACCCCTGCCCACCATAAAACGTATTTTCCATGGAATAGGATTCGGATTCGTCCCATTGGATTCCTTTCAAAAACGCGATCGCTTTTTGAATGGTCTGATCGTATTTTCCGTCTACGTTTGCCTTGTTGAAACACATCAGCGCAACGCTGGTTTCGTAATTTCGTACGTTGCTACCAGGGGCATAGATTCCTCCATCTTCCTGAATTTGGGCTTCCAAATATTTTAGGCTTTTGGCGACTTGCGGGTGGGTAGCAGGAACACCATGATCCAGAACTGCTCGAGTGCACAGCGCTGTTACTGCTGGGCTCAGCTGTTTGCTGTAAGAACCGTCTTCGGAGATCCCTTTTTCCAACAGGAACGTGATTCCCGATTTTGAAATCTGAGCCAGTTTATCTTTTGCGGCTGAGTCTGTTTCCTGTCCAAAACAATTCGGATCAGCATGGGAAATTCCTGCTGCCAACACCAAGGCCAGCAGAGCGATATATCTCAATCCGGTAAATGACATGTCTATCCTTCGATCAAAGTATCAACTGATTGATTGGTTGAGTAAAAATTCGGACTATTGAAAAACAGCAAGGATGTCAGATTCATTCATGATCAGTAACTTGGAACCGTCGACTTCGATTTCGGTCCCGGCGTAGCTCGAAAAAATCACTCGATCCCCCTCGCCGACTTGCGGATCGCTACGAGTCCCGTCTGCCAAAAGTTTGCCGTTGCCGGTTGAAAGCACACGACCTTCCTGGGATTTTTCGCGGGCCGCACTCGGAAGCACAATGCCTCCAGTAGTGGTTTCTTCCGCCTCGGTCCGTTTAACGACGACTTTATCACCCAGTGGTTCGATTCTCATGGATTCGCCTGATCAGGTACAAAAAATAAAATGACCGAGGCTTAAACCGCGACCACATCGACCCCACATTGTTTCATGACGTTAATTCACCATCAAGCGGATTGTGAAATTCTGTTCAATCCTGGGTGAGAAATCATCGAACAAAGCCTCACAAAAGGGCTGAATATCGACACGATCGGTCTATTTTTACAGGGGAATTCGACATCGGGCCGGGTCCACCCAACCGATTGGGTAGTTCCAGCATCATCCTGCCGATGAATGAAAAAAAGCCGCCCACTCGACGATCCAAAGATGAATTCAGCCCAACTTCACTCCAAACCATCTCGGTCCAATCCGCGCCATGTCCTGGAAGGAATTGGTGCCCGCCAAGCCATTCATTTTGAGTCTGAGTCGGATCAGCAACTCGAACAAGAACCGGTTCAGACCGCACAAATTCTTCGCTTGGCACGGCAACCCGAAGACGATGAACATTTCGTCGAATCAAATATGGAGTCATCTCTTCAGATCCAGCAGTTATCGGTCAAGCTCAATCAGTTCGAAGAAAGTCTTCAACAAAGACAGAAACAATTTCACATTGAGATTGATCAGTGGAAACTTTCGGTCCAAAAGCAACAAAAGGCGATTGATATCAAGCTGGCTCAAGTGAAACAGCATCAGTCACAGGTTCGGTGCCAACAAAAATGGTTGATGCAGTTGCAGTCCGACATCGTGGTAAGTTACGAGAATGCCAAAGTCGCGATTGAGAAACTGGTGACCCATTCCGGAAACGATGTTCAAACTGTTTCACAATTAAAAGCACTTAAGCACGAAATCTTTGATCGTTTCAATTACATTTCACGACGCTGGAATCAACTCCATCGCCAGATGCAAGCCACCAGCGATCAACAGCAATGTGAAAAAGAATTCGACGATCGAGTGGATTGGCTGGCTTGATTGTAAGGTCAGCATTTGATGTAGTTTGCTTTGGCTATTGGTCACATCTTTAGTTTGGGGCACATCTTTTGAGCACATCGATAGGCAATCCTGCCCCAATTGGTTCTCAGCACTAAAATCCGGGATGGTTTTCAACCCATTTCATCAGTTTTACAACAAAAGACTCGACGACCGGAACGACGTCCTGAGCGATGGCAAGATCCCAGCTTAAATCTTCTTCATCCAGATAGGTTGCTCGATTGAGTTCAAGCTGAACGGCATGGACATTTTCAAGAGACCCGTAGTGGCGTGTGATGTATCCACCAATGAACCGTCCGTTGATAACGTGAGAATATCCCTGAATCGAGTCAGCAAAATTTTCGATTATCTCCTGGAGTGCGGCTCCGCAGGATTTCCCGTGGTGAGTGCCAAAATTAAAGTCAGGAATTTTACCTTCAAATAAAAATGGAACTTGCTCAGCGACCGAATGAACGTCAAGCAATACGGCAAAACCAAATTGTTCAATCAGACGGTCCAACTCAGTCAAAAGCTGGTCGTGATAAGGTTGCCAGTAGTGTTCAATCCTTTTTTCAATTTCTGCCTGATCGGGTTTCAATCCGTCTTGATAGATTGGCCGTTGGTCAAAAGTGATCATTGGGCAAATACTCGTCGTCTGGCGGTCGGGGTAAAGCGACGTGCCATCGGTTGGCCGGTTGAGGTCGATCACGTAACGAGAAGTATTCGCCGAAATCATGGCCGCGCTTTCTACGGCTGGAAAATCGTAGATCTTCGATAAAAACCAGTCCGTGTCTCGCCTTTCCAGACCTGCCTCGGTCATTGTTTCTGCGATCTCTGGAGGGATAAACGTGCCCGAATGTGGGTTGCTGATTAGGAGAGGCGAATAACCTTTTTGAAATCGAAATAGCTTCATAACGGTGCAGGATTTTCTCGTTCGTTTCAAATTTTGTGCTAGCTTGCCCGATCCGACTAGCCCGTTTTGACCGGGTGCTTCTATACTTCGTGGAATCCGATTATCGCAAACAAGCGGCAAACCGTGCCAGTGGAAATGGAGTTCCAGTCATGCGAAGCATTGCCATAATTAATCAAAAGGGTGGCGTTGGGAAAACGACCACCGCGGTCAATCTAAGTGCCGCGTTATCCGAAGCCGGGCACCGAGTGTGGTTGATTGACTTGGACCCTCAGGCCCACGCATCGCTGCATCTAGGGTTTGGGATGCAGGAATCTTACCTTTCTGTTTACGACGTTCTGACAGATCAGGTTTCATTGAACGAAGTCAGGCATGACGTTGAAAAAAACCTTTGGTTGACTCCTTCGCACATTGATCTGGCGGCTGCGGAGTTGGAATTGGCGGGTGCGGTCGGACGGGAAATCATCTTGAGGGACCGGATGGCTGAAGTTGAACAAGAGTTTGACTATGTCATTTTTGACTGTCCTCCTTCCCTTGGCGTTCTGACTTTGAACGCTTTGACGACCGCAAACGAAGTTTTTCTGCCCCTTCAGCCTCATTTTTTGGCTCTGCATGGGTTGAGCAAACTTCTACGGACGATCGAACTGGTCAGCCGACGATTGAACCCCAAACTAAGTCTTTCAAGTGTGATTTACTGCTTGTACGATCGCGGAACTCGGTTGGCGAATGAAGTGATCGAGGACGTTGAAGAATTTTTAAGCGAACAGCGCGGGCAAAATTCCATGTGGGCCAATGCGTTTAGTTTTGATACGAGAATCCGGAAAAACATCCGTTTGGCAGAAGCCCCCAGTTACGGACAGTCTATTTTTCAATATGCCAATGAATCCAATGGAGCCCAGGATTATCGC
>JBCCSJ010000059.1:0-22230 GCA_039200505.1 Planctomycetota bacterium
ATTCACATATACCGCCAGGTCGACGTCCTGGTCTTTGTCGCCAGAATTTAAAAGCCTGGCAAATAATTGAACCTTTTCTTCGCCAGTGACTCTATCATTGATCGAAAATGCTGTGATGCCGACGTTTTCCGGTCGCTTGTTGAACGATCCAATCGGTCGATATTCTGCATTGAGGTTGCCGAATATGAATTTGGGAACTTCTTTGAATTGTCCGTCGCTAAAAATAAACAGCGTCGCATCCAAAGCTTCGGCAACCTGAACATCTCTTTCGCTTTGCTTGTCGCTGGTTCGCCCCGGGTTGGCCAAACCAGACGCTGCATTTAACGCCTCCGAAATATCGCTTGCCCTTTGCGTCTGTTGAATGCTCTGGACCTTGCGTTTTAAGAGTTCTTTATTTCTGGTGTACGACTGTTGCACGATCGCTTCATCAGAAAAACTGATCAACATCGCCGCTTCGTCAGACTGCATGTCTCGCAACATTTCCGAGATTTGCGTTTTCGCCTCTTCTAATCTCGACTTTCCCGATTCGGTATCTGTAGCGGACATGCTGGACGACTGGTCCACGATAAAGATGAATCGCTCTCCGGCAAGTTGAGTTCCTTCACATCCGGGTCTTAAAACGGACGCCATTAACAAAAGGACAGCAATAATTTGCAATAACAACAACAAGTTCCGACGGAGTCGTTGCCAGATACTGTTTACATGAAGATCTTCAACCGTTTTCATCCATAGATAGGTGCTTGGAACTTCTAGTGGGACGCGGCGAAGTTTTAAAAAGTAGAGCAGAAAAATTAGTGGCGGTACAAGGCTGAAGATGACCCAAAGGTACCAGGGAAGCATGTTGATCAAATTCATCGAACCAAGCCTCTTTGACGCAGGTATTTAGAAACCAGACGGTCGACAGATCTTTCAGTGCTGGTCATCGTGTAAACGATTCCTCGCTTGGACGAAAATTCCCGGGCTTGTTCAATAAATGTAGCAAGCGTCTGTTTGTAGCGATCTATTAGTCGTTGGCTGACGCTGATTTCTGCGATGTCAGAGTCTTCGCAATCGACCAGTTTCAAATCCCCGTTCAACTCGGGATCCAGTTCTTCCTGCGACAACACATGGATCAAATAGATGTCCAAATCCCTGGCCACCAAATATTTTAAGGCCTCTTCGTATCCCGACTTGTCCATCAGGTCGGTGATTAAAACCAAAATACCCTTGCCGGTATTTCTCAGACAAAATGCTTTGATCGCCTCAGCAAGTGTTGGACTCTTATCCGCCTCCATGGCCTTAAGATATTCCATCATTCTTAGCAAGCTGGTTCGCCCACGAAGCACTGGTGCCGTGTTAGTTTGAGAGCCATCGAGCGGTTCGATTTTGACGCGATCGGCTCGGCATAATCCGATGTAGCTCAATGCGGCTGCGAGCTGTTTGGCGTAATGAAATTTAGTCGGTGTGCCAAAGTTCATCGATGGGCTACAGTCGACCAGCGAATAGAAATGAAGGTCTTCTTCTTCGAGAAAAAGTTTCAAAAAAAGCTTGTCGAGTCTGGCGTAGGTGTTCCAATCGATAAACCGTAGATCGTCACCGGGAACATAATTTCGGAAGTCAGCGAACTCTACGCTTTGGCCTTTACGGCGACTTCGCCGTTCCCCCTTCATTCGCCCTCGAAAAATCTTTCGGCTAACCAACTCCATCCGTTCTAGTTGTGCCAGCAACGACGGACTCAAAAGCTGATCTTCATCTGTTTTCGTAGCACTACTCATGTTCTAAACAACCGACCTAATTTGAATGCTGCCGTTAGTCTTCTTTTTCGGGAACTTGATCCAGGATTTCCAACAGCACTTGGTCGGATGTGATTCCTTCAGCCTGTGCCTCAAAGTTGGCGACGACACGATGCCGCATCGCAGGTAGGTAGACTCTTCGAATGTCTTCAAAGCTCACGTTAAAACGACCTTCCAGCAAGGCTCGCACCTTAGCGGCCAACGTTACCGTTTGGGCTCCTCGCGGACTGGCACCCCAACGCAAGTATTGGTTCGTTACCTTGGGGGCGAAAGGGCCTTCTGGGTGGGTGGCCAGATTCAGGCGAACGATGTAATCCCTAAGGTGATCGGCTAAGACAACTTTACGGACCAGTCCTTGCCATTCACGAATTTCAGCTCCGTCCATCACGGTGTCCGGCTGAATCGAGATACCTTTGGTCGTACGATCAAGAATGGTTGACAGCTGTTCTCGATCAGAATACCCAACGATTAATTTGAATAGGAATCGGTCCAACTGGGCTTCGGGAAGAGGGTAAGTCCCTTCCTGTTCGATCGGGTTTTGGGTGGCCAAAACAAAAAACGGTTTGTCCAAAACGTAACGGTTGCCGGCAACGGTCACTGTCCCTTCCTGCATGGTTTCCAACATCGCAGCCTGAGTTTTAGGAGTAGCGCGATTGATTTCGTCAGCTAGGCATATCTGGGTAAAGATAGGTCCCTTTTGGAATTGGAATTCCCGTTTACCATCGGGAGTTTCAACCACCATATTGGTTCCCAAGATGTCTGCCGGCATCAGGTCAGGCGTGAATTGGATTCGATTGAATGGAAGGTTCAGGGCCTTTGAGAGTGTCGACACTAATAGCGTTTTCCCCAATCCCGGAGCGCCCTCTAAAAGACAGTGCCCACCGATCATCAAGCAAGTTAATACGCCATGAACAATTTCGTCATGGCCAACGATGACTTTTCCAATTTCGTCCCGAATAGTCTGGTAGCGTTCCCGAAATTTTTCAGCTTGTTCCTGGAACTTTAATTCGTCGTTCATTAAAAAACTTGACCTCTATGTAGCTTGATTGGTATTGATATTGGAATTCGGCTTGACCTGTCGAGGTTAGTCGCCGTCGTTTTGATTTCGGCGACTCTCGCGTTCCCGTTTCTTTTGGATTTTCTTTTTCGCGTCCAAGAGCCGAGAAGTGTAAGACGCTTCTTCTTCGGTACCGACCCGGCTTCGGTCAATTTTAGGTGGTAATGCGGGTGTTTTTTCAATTTCGCTTGCGATCACATCTTCCAGTTTTTGACGACCCGATACTCGATCGTCGGCTTGCGGTTCAAATTTGGTGGCTGCACGACGAGATTCAATTTCTTGTTCGATTTCCTGTTTGCGACTTTGAAGTCTCGACAGACTGGATCGAATCTGGGCGTCATCCGAATTCGTAAATCGGTTCCGGATCAATTTGATTTTTTTCAAAACCCAGTCGCTGGATAAAGCGAATGATAAAAAGAAGGATCCAAAAAATGCTAACGCAATCGCAAGCCAAAGCATTGCTGAAGAGAGTTCCTCGATTGCAGTCGCACTTGTGTTTTCGTCAACGAACAGGGCAGCGATTCGTGCCAAGCCATAACTAATGGGTGTTAATAAGGCCGCGCAAACCAAGAAAGAAACGATGATGGCAACGGGCGAGCTGGAAACTCGCCGCACAAAAACATCTGAAAAAAAGAACACACCACATAAAAGCACCAAATAAGGCCACATGTCTGCAATGTTGAGGGCCGTGGTAAGTGTTGGCCGAAAGGTGTTTGTTTGAAACGGAGAATACTTCAGGGTATCCAAATCATCATCGGACACGGGCCGACCAGCACTTCGTCGTTGGACAATCTCTTTTTGCCGTTCCAGTAAATCCTCGTCGACCGTAATAATTTCGCCCCGTTTTCCGTCGGCAGGTTGGAATTGTGACAATGATTCCAGCAACGGTAGATTGGAATCTCGATCGGTGTACTCCGAAGAATAGGGAACGTTAATTCCTGTGGATAATCGTTCATATCCCTCGCCCGGGAAAATGGTGTAAAGAAAATTTCCTGAGCCTTCAATCGGGTGGCTCGCTTCATATCTTCCCGGGCCGACCTGAACAAAATCTAACGTGATCCCTTGAGTCTGTTCGTCGGAAGAGTTGCTGTTGATTCCTCGTCCTCCCATTTCAAGGAAATCAAGGAATTCTTCGTTTTCGTCCAAAGCCGTAACGACAATTTTGGCAATGCCATCGCGAGCTTCCGCCGAGACCGAAAAATTTGCATTTTGAGTGATGGGTCGCATCGAGTAACGGACCATCTGAACGAAGAGCTTGTCGTATTGATCTGTGTTGTACCATGTACCGGTCCAGCGGTACCCTGCATCGGATGTGAATGCAACTGTCCGTCCGTTTCCGTATCTCCACGTGGCCAACAAAGTCGAATTTTCACCGCCATCGTTGCTGGGTTCGCTCGCAAGGGCCAATTGCCGGACCAGATTGCTCTTTTTTCGTGTCGTCATCACGTAGCCTCGGAAAACCGGAAGCGAAGTCACGTCCAAGCCTTTCAATATTTCATGGCCTGCCGCTCCAGGGACCTCCACAGCAGACATGCCGGATTCCGATTCTTTGATGACCGGTTTCGCAACGCGGCGAGCTTCGCGCTGATAAATTTTAGGAAGTGCCTTGGGATTTTTGGCAACGTAATAGGTCCCACCGGTTCGGTTAGCGATCTTTTGCAGCGGCGTGCTGCCGGCTGGCCCATGAGTTCCAACTGCGACTGTCGATATTTTAATTTTGGCTTGTACGAATTGGTTCAGTAAAGCGGCAGTCGGCGGAGTCGGATCGCCGTCACTAATGATGATCACATGCTTCATCGACGCTTTGACGCGCTTTAATCCGTTGAGCATAACTTTCATGGGAGCATTAAAATCTGGCATGTCGCCCGGCACCATGCGGTTGATTAATCCGAGCATCCGATTTCGATTATTGAACACCCGGTCGACTCCCATGGGCAATTTCCACATCCATCTTGGATTGCCACCCCAGTCGCTCCATTCAATGACGCCGCAATAGTCCATCGGCCCCAATACTTTCAGGGCTTCTTCGCCAATTTTGACCTGCCAAAAATTCCCGTTGGCCATTTCCGAAGCGTGCATCATCATCGCCAACGCGCCGACAGCCTGGATTTTGTCGTTTTTGATTTGGAAATCGACGGGCATTGCTTTTTCGAGCAACGAATTTGACCATCCTCCGGCCCCATAAGCGCGATCGCCGCCGATCATCACAATCCCGCACCCCATGAATTCGCAGTTGTCGACCATCATCTTGATTTGAGCGTCGCTAAACGAGGTGATTGTCCCCGTATCATCCCCGGAAGATCGAGGAACATTGGCCAAGATGACACTGTCGTACTGCAGTAGTTCTGCTGGAGTTGTAAACAGGTTGGCGGTATTGATCGTGTCGACTTCAATGGAATTGGCTTGCAATCTTTCGACCAGATTATTGAACTCGCCCGGGGCGAAGGCGTCTTCAACCAACAACACCTTCCCTTTGCCTCTCACCTGAGTGAAAGCTGACGCACGATTGTTTTGGGGAATCAAATCCTGGGTCGGGTCATCGGGCACAAAAACAGCGTCCGTCGTATACACTGCCGAACGGTCCAACTCGGAATTAAATCCGATTATGTTTTTTCCAGGTTTCAGTTTGATCGCCTGTTCGGCTACCAATTCTTCTGACTGAGCTGTTTTGCGTGTCAACCGAAGTTTACCGCTCACTTCACCGGCCGATCCATCCTCGTCTTTCACTTCATTGGTCAACACAACTTTCGTTTCAAATTTTTGGCCGCGTCGAATATCTGAAGGGATTACCACCTTGTCGACTGACACTTCGGAACGAGCAAGCAATTGGATCGGAAAAACATCAATGCCGATTCCGTCGTCGGCCATCGCTTCGGCTAACGATAACGAATCGCCAATATTTTCGTTGCCGTCTGAAACAATGACGACTCGTCGAGCGGTGTCTTCAGGAAAAGAAGCTTTCGCCAATTTAAGAGCTGATTCGATGCTGGTGGTTGAGGTATCAAGATCGACGTTAGATTCGATTTTTCCGATGAGCGGTAAATTACCGTCGTGAGGGGCCGACTCGATTTTCGCATTTCCGCCGAATACGATCACACCGGCCTTGTCCTCTTTGTCTTCCCGACGCCTTTGCTCGACTTCGCTAATGACGTATTGAACCATCGCCTCCCGTTTAACCAACGGGATGCTTTCACTTTGATCGAGTAAATAGATTACAGTAAGCCGATCGGTTTTGACTTCCCACTTGGCTTTTGCCAAAGCGAAAACGATCAATACGACCACGAGGGAGCGGAAAAAAAGGGAAAGAAATCTTCTACCTCGTCCAAGTCCCGCCAAGCTGTGAAAGCTAAAAAACCATAGCAAAGGCAGGATGACCAACAGAAGTAAAAACCAAGGTTCTTCGAATCCGATTTCGAATCCCAGGTTCATATTGTGCCCCTTTCGCCGTCACTTCCATCAAAACGAATTGCAGATTGGGTTGGTGCGGTAGTGCATCCCGTTTAATCAAAAAAAACTGATAACCCGCCTTATCTACACCCTTAGTTTACGCAATCTCGCAGTGCTTTGCTGGTCGCAGAGTGCAAAGATTTCCAATAAAGAGGTGATTTTTCGTTGCTTTGAATTCTATCTAGAAACGCTTCAAAATATTGCTTTCAAATTTGAGTATCGGACTCTTGTTAGTTAGGTGACGTGGTTCTTAAAGACCAAGGCGGACTAACTATTTGGATCACGTAGTCACAAATGAGTGTTTCAAAAAGTAAACGTGCGTTGATCAATCGCAACGGCCGGTTCTAGAAAGCCATTATTCGAAAGCCAGATCACCGGCTTGGCGTAAAATATCGGGATATTGAGCGATTTGGCACAAAAGTTTCATCCGACGCATTCGAGGTGCGTATTTGTTGATCTACAATTCGGATATCGTCGCATTCATGGCATTTAGGAGAACTTGTTGATGACAATTATGAGTCGTGGAGCTTCGTTTTGCTTTGCGTTAGCAACGATCGGTACTTTACTGATCAGCAACGTTACAGCTCAGACAAGCTCGGAAAAGAAACCCGAATTTCCTCCCCTTTCCAAAATCACGGAAGGTTACGAGGAAGTGAAGGTAGAGGATAACACCACGCCGTTCTTCAAACTCTGGAAGAACGACAAAACCGGAAATATGCTCGCGCAGTTACCCAAAGATTACGCCAGCAGTAAATCGAGACACTTCATTGCCCCGACTGTTTCTGGTGGTGAAGTCTTTGCCGGACTCCAATCAGACGCTTACTACGTTTATTGGAGGCAGTACGGAAAACGGGTTGCGTTAATCCAGGAAAATTTGGAAATCAAAGGCTCTGATGATGAGTCCAAGTCGTCAGTCAAACGATTATTTACCGACAAAGTACTGTTAAGCGTTCCAATTCTGACGATGCAAAAAGGAAGCGGTCCCGTCATCGATCTCGACGGTTTGTTGGTTGGTAATGCTCGTACTTTTTTTGGAAGTTCCGTCAGCCCCCAATCGTCGCTGATAAAGATCAAAAAAGCGAAGGCGTTTCCGAAAAACATCGAAGTCGCGTTTGAAGTCCCCATGTTCAATGGAAGTCTTAAAACGCTGCATTATTCGATTAGCAAAATCCAAGGCACACCCGGATATAAACCACGAAAGGCAGATCAGCGAATCGGGTACTTCACCACTTCATACGACGATTATGGCAAGTACGACGATGATGATACGGCAGTACGCTACATCAATCGGTGGCATTTGGAAAAACGAAAGCCTGAACTCAGACTAAGCCCCCCGAAAAAGCCAATCGTTTTCTACATCGAACACACGACTCCAGTACGATATCGGCGATGGGTTCGGGAAGGGATCCTGAGTTGGAACAAGGCGTTCGAAAAAATTGGAATCATCAACGCTGTTCAGGTTTACCAGCAAGATCCGGAATCCGTTCCAAGTTACATGGACCTTGATCCCGAAGATGTTCGTTACAACTTTGTTCGCTGGCTAAACAATAATATCAGCACCGCAATTGGACCAAGTCGAGCCAATCCGCTCACGGGTGAAATCTTGGATGCAGATATCGTTTTGACCGACGGTTGGATCCGGGTCTTTGAAGATCAATTTTCCGATCTCATGCCCAAAATCACGATGGATGGTATGACCCCTGAAACGTTGGACTGGTTTGCCAAACACCCCGATTGGGATCCACGGATCCGTTTGGCGGAACCATCGGAAAGAGAATTTATTCGTCAGCAACTCGCGTTCGAGGCAGCCAAGCGTAAAAAAGAAAATCGCGCCAGCTGGGACCTCGCCACGAAACTAATGGGTGACAAACCCATGGACGGAATCGTAGGTCGCCAGAGTCAAACGAATGGGGCCTGTATGGCAGCTGAAGGTCGTGGCTTCGACGTCGGTTTAATGCGAATGGCAATGGCTTTGAAAAAGTTTGATGATGACAAAGAAAAAGAAGGAAAGGACGCATCCAATGAGAGCGAGAAGGAAGAAGAAAAAGAGCAGATGCTCGATGGAATGCCTGAATCGTTTATCGGCCCTTTATTGGCAGATTTGGTTGCCCATGAAGTAGGTCACACCCTCGGACTTCGCCACAACTTCAAAGCTTCAAGTATTTATACTTTGGCTGAAATTAATTCTGAAGAAATCAAAGGGAAGAAGCCTTTCACTGGAAGTGTCATGGATTACAACCCGACGAACTTCTACGTAAATGAAGGGGAAGTTCAAGGCGATTTTGCCATGATCGAAATCGGACCTTACGACTACTGGGCGATCGAATACGGATACACGCTTGACCCCAAGAAGCTGGATAAGATCCTATCACGTGTTGCCGAGCCGGAATTAGCGTTTTGTACCGACGAAGATACGTTCGGCCCAGATCCATTGGCTCGAAGATACGACTTTAGTAAGGATCCGCTTGATTTCGCTCAGGATCAAGTGGCACTGGCAACACAAAATCGTGACTTGATTCTTGAAAAGTTTGTCAAAGACGGTGATGCCTGGTCGAAAGCTCGACGGGGTTATTTGCTGACGTTAAGTCTTCAAACTAAGGCGACATCAATGATGTCGAATTGGCTTGGAGGAACCTTCGTTTATCGCGACAAAAAAGGCGATCCCAATGGACGAAAGCCTATCGAAGTCGTTCCAGCCGAACAGCAGCGGGCGGCTCTTGAATTCGTGATCGAAAATACGTTCTATGACGAAGCATTTGGGTTAACCCCTGAATTGTTAAGTTACATGACGTCGGATTACTTTGGCGATTTCTTTAGCCGAATGACCAACGAACCAGCTTGGCCTGTCCACGATCGCATCATGGGCGTTCAGGCATCTGCGTTGTCTCAAATCATGAGCCCAACCACGTTGCGGAGAGTCTATGACAACGAGTTCCGAATTCCGGATGACCAGGACGCTTTGACTTTAAACGAGATCGTGAACAAGGTTTACGATGCGATTTGGAAGGAATTGGACCAACCGGCCAAAGGTAAGTTCACCGAACGAAAGCCTGCGATTTCAAGCTTACGCCGAAACTTGCAAGCAGAATTTGTGAAACGACTGTTTGACCTGGGGGCTGAAGCTCGAGGAAATTCCGCAGCCTTGAAACCGATCGCGAATCTCGCTTCGCTCAAGTTGAAGGAGTTGCAAAAGGATTTGGAAAAAGCTCTGAAAAATGACAAGTTTGATGCCTACACCAAGGCCCACTTGGAAGATACTCACCAACGCGTCCAGAAATGGATCGAAGCTCAGTATGTTTTCACTGCTAATTAGTGCCCCAACCGATTTGACTCACTTGGTTTACTTTGGATAAATAGACAAGCAATAGAAACCAGTTCTGTTGAGTCAATGAAAGCAAGTTGGATCACCCGTCATTCGAAAGTTTGACAAACGAAAAAAAGGGTCGCCTGTCGGGGCGGCCCTTTTCTATTTTATTACTTATTACCAAGGCAACGTGGCAGATACGTTTTGACTTTAATACTGAACTCGAATTCCTGCAGTGACCGCGTGGAAAAACGGGGTGGTGGTGGTCTCGATGCCATTGGTCGTAAAGTCTGTCAATAACTGGGCAGGAGCCAAGGCGATTCCGTCGATCCAGTTCGCTTCATAGCCGACGTACAAAGTTGCTGCATTAGGCAGCAGATCGACATAAACGCGTCCGCCTACTTCGGCCATAAAGGAGCCTGTGTTTTCGGTGGCTGTGTTGGTTATCGGTGGTGCCAACGATGTATTGTTGGCGACGCTTTGGTTCACTTCGGTTGGATTGAAGTAACCGCCAGCTCGGATGTAGGCGTTCGCCCAAACGGACTGATTTACCGGAAGGTTAAATTCGAATCCAGTTTGCCCCCCAAGCAGGATATTGGTGGCCTCGGTAACTGTTGTTTGCGTCACGGTTATGGGTGCTCCACCAGTTACAGGATTGACCGTTAGAGACCCTGACAGCGTGACCTCATCTTTGGTTGAAATGATTCGTGGACCGAACATGAAAGTGACACCCGGTCGAACTGCCCGCCGAGCCATCAGTTCAACGCTAAAATAATCGGAACCATAACCGTAAGAAACATCGGTGGGCTCCGAGCCAGCAACTGGGAAAAATGGTGATACTAAATCGGGACCGCTAATCTGAGTCGCATCCTCGCTCCAGTCTGCGAGAATGGTTCGAAATTCGAGTTCCCGTCCGAATCCAGTTTCAAAATTGAATTTGACTTCGGCTCCTACTGCCCCGCCAAGGTCTGAAGCCTGTGATGCATCGAATAGGGTAGCGTTAGTTGGCCGATCAGAAATGAGCGGAAGTCCCAATTCGTCGCCGGGGCGATCGAGCAGTTTCACACCGAATTCGGCTGAAAAGCGATTATCCTTCAGTGTTGTTGGTTGCCACTGGGCGTTAGTTGTGCTGGACATGCCAACACCAGCCAACAGAAAAATTAGAACTGAGAGTTTAAAAAACTTACTCACGATGGCCTCCAGACCTCGAACGCAATATCGGTATCTGCAAAATTGGATCGGCCCGAAGTTTGGGATTAATAAGTATGATTGCTACTGTCCGCAATCTTTTTATAAAAAACCCAGTTTGAATTTTTTGTGCAGTCGTCAATATTCGATCTGGCTTACCAAGTTGGTAGTTTGGGAAAAACGAAGCAATATCATTCCATCGCTATAGAGACAGCCGCAAAAAACGCCGCATGACTTGGCAATGTCACGCGGCGTTTTTTGTCTAAGTGGTTTGTGAATGGGGCTGGAAAGATAACCGAATGAATCGGAACTACTGAAGTTCAGTAAAGAAAACTTAGACCTGTGTTTCAGCGGATTCGAGATACGAACCGGTGCCAGCTGGTCAGTTTACCGGCGAAGCTGAAATCGATTTAAAAATCGGAATCTGCTGGAGGCATTTTGACCGGAAGATTGAATCTGGGATCCAGTCCGCTGACCTTCCGCAGTGTAGACGGAAAAATCGAAGGGCGGAACTTGATCATCGACATTGATCGCTCTGGCTTGAAGCTGAAGGACTTTGACAAAGTAGATGAATCGGTAATTGGTATCGGGGCGTTTTTGCATGATCCACTGGAAACTGGTGTTGGCCAGTTTGGATGGGATTTTCCCCTCTCGAATCTTGATAACCAGCTGAGCGATGAAAATTCTTTCCTCATCACGGCTGGTTTTTAAAATTGCATTTAGTTGACGTTCATATTCCACGACTTGAGCCGCCGTAAACTTCTCAGGCAGAAAGTCATCGCCATCGGCATCCAACCCGAATAACGCGAGCGATGAAAAGGTAAGCAGAAAGACCACGATCCACGGCGAGTTGTGTTTCCAGTTGGATTGAGCTTTCATCGTTCGATTCCAATTCCTGTGTGGCGGGTGTAGACGGCCAAGGGATACCGGAATCAGAGTTGACGTCACAGAGTAATTTTTACAATTTGTGTAAAATTTCTGCCCTGCTGACAAAATCTCGCAAAATGGCCTATTTCGTTTTAATTCGATATACTTTTGATTTCTTCGAACTCGAATTCACCGAATCGGTAAAACTTGGTGGAATTCAATTCCATCGATTCAAATCCATTCTTGGTGCAGCGTGTCGACTCGGAGTTACAAGTTGAAACTGGTTTTGTAACGTCATGACAACGCTCTCTTTTTCTTGCCCAAATTGCAACAAGCAATATAATCTCGTCCGCGAAAACATGGTCGGGCAAAAAGTGAAGTGTGAATGTGGTTTTGTTTTTCGTTTGGGGGCTAAGAAAGACAAACTGCCCGGCGTTGAAGAAAAGTTTAAGCGAAAGGCAAAGCAAAAACTCCAGCAAAACCGTCAGCCAAAAAAAACCGGATCAACCAAATTCGAAGCACCCGGTCAATCCGCTGCCGGCAAATTCAGTTGACTTGCCAGAGGCAAACTTGGGCCATTACGTCGAACCGATTCAGGCCATTCCTGCTGACCTGATCGGAGTCCAACTTCCAGGACTTCAAGACGGCGTCCTGGATGAGATCGCGAATCCAATCGATGTCGGCCAAGACCCATTTCATGATTTGAGTACTTTGCCAGCTCATGATGTTTTGTTGCCGACTCCGGTTCCCCAAAAACCTCAACGACAGATTCGTAAAAGGGTAGGCGATGTTAAGATCGGATTTAACGTATTTTGTTTATACATATTCTGGATAAGTGGCATCGTTTGCCCGCTCTTTGCAATGGGTGGCTTTGATGAGTATCAAACTGTTTCGGTGATTGCCGAGAACCCAGCATTTGCTGGCAAGACGTTGTTCCAAATCTTCACCAGTTCGCTGCTGATCAACGGGTGCTGCTTTTTGGCAATGTCTTTTGCCGTCATCGCCTTCGAGGGCCTGTTGGTAACCGAACTTATTCGCAAACTTAGTATGCCCTGGATTGGCAAAGTTGTTGCAGTGATCGCATCGGTTACTCTCATTTCTTCGATTGGATTGCTAGCGGCATCGTTAATGGCATTTCAGTCCTTTGATGAGGTAACCATTAGTCCCGATTTGACTCAGAGAATGATCATTAAATTCTTAATTCAGTTGGTAGTCTCGGTGGCCGGGATTGTCTTGGGTATTTTCCATTCGCGAAAATAGCAGTTGGTAGATTTTGAGCTTGGGTCGGTTCCGCTTCTATTCAGATTCGTCATCTTCATCAGTGATTGCGATGCCCAGTTCTTCAAGTTGAAGTTCTTCGACAACGTTAGGCGCTTCGGTCATCAAATCGTAAGCTTTTTGAGTTTTTGGAAACGCGATGCAGTCGCGAATATTGTCCAGTTTGCCAAATAGCATCACAATCCGGTCAATACCCAGTGCAATTCCACCGTGCGGGGGAGCGCCGTATTTCAGTGCGTCAAGCAAAAATCCGAAACGCTCTTGAGCCGAGTTTTCATCGAGTCCTAACAATCCGAAAACTTTAGACTGTGTTGGGCTGTCATGAATCCTGATGGTCCCTCCGCCAGCTTCGTAGCCGTTAATTACCAAGTCGTAAGCTTGGGCTCTTGATTTTCCAGGATCGGAATCGAGTACTTCCAGGTCTTGAGAACGTGGGGCGGTGAAGGGGTGGTGCATGGCGACCCAACGCTGGGTGTCTTCGTCATATTCGAACATCGGAAATTCTACAACCCACGAAAAATGCATCTTGTTCGGATCGTAAAGCTTCATTTCTGCTCCGAAACGTTTTCTAAGTGCATAGAGGCTTTTACAACTGATTTCCCACGTATCAGCAATGAACAGCAAAAGGTCGCCAGGCTCGGCTTCCATTTTGGCTTGAATGCTATTGAGTTGCGCCTCGGTAAAGAACTTGGCGATCGGTGAGAATAAGGTTCCGTCATCTTCACACCGGAACCATGCCAAGCCTTTGGCACCAAAATCTTCTTTGACCATCGAAGTCAATTCATCGATCTTTCGTCTCGAATAGGAACCGGCTGCATTTTTAGCGTTGATCCCTCTAACAAAGTTCCCTGATTCGGCAGTTCCCTTGAAGACTCCGAACTCGCATCCAGCAGCGATTTCAGTGCAGTCGACAATCTCCATCCCAAATCGTAGGTCAGGTGCGTCGTGTCCGAACCGAGTCATTGCTTCATCGTATGTCATCCTGGGTAATGGAAGCTGCAGATCGATTCCCAAAATCTCTTTTGCCAATTTTTGCATCATTCCGTCGATAATCCCGAGTACATCTCCGGAATCTACAAATGACATTTCCAAGTCTAGCTGCGTAAACTCAGGCTGGCGATCGGCACGCAGATCTTCGTCGCGAAAACATCGGGCGACCTGCACGTAGCGATCGTAGCCCGCGATCATCATGATCTGTTTATAGATTTGGGGAGATTGCGGAAGTGCGTAGAATTTTCCATTGAAAACACGGCTGGGGACCAGATAATCGCGGGCCCCTTCGGGTGTGCTACGGCCCAAAATTGGCGTTTCAATATCGATGAATCCATTGTCGGCACAGTAGTCCCTCATCCCTTTAATGATCCGACTACGTAGCTGAAGCGTTTCCATCATTTTGGAACGACGCAAATCAAGGTAACGGTGCTTTAGCCGAAGATCTTCGCCTGGAAGATCTTTTTGGCTGGGTACGAAAGGTGGGGTTTGACAGGTGTTTAAAATTTCGAGCTCGGCAGCAACAAATTCGATATCGCCGGTAGAGATTTTTTGGTTGCTTTGCCCTTCCGGTCTTTGCCGAACTTTCCCGACGACCTTAATCACGAACTCATTTCGTAACTGATTAACCAACTTCAAAACGGATTCGGTGCAGTCCGGATTAAAAACGACTTGAGTTCGTCCGTAACGATCTCGTAGATCAATAAATGTCACTCCTCCAAAATCGCGAATGGTATCGACCCAACCACAAAGGGTAGCCTGGTGGTCGACATGTTCAATGTTAAGCTCGCCGCAAGTATGAGATCTAAGCACTTTGGATTCCGTTGAGTCGTGTTCCCGATTTCAGACGAATAATATGGCAATTTGTTCGTCCTTTTCAAAGACGGCTTGGTCTAAGAAAGGTTCTCGATCGACCCGCGCGAGATGTTTGGTCCAGCCGGTCGGAGATAAAGTGCCCCAATTTCGCCTAAAAATAGCATCAGTGAGAGCCAGCGAATCCGTACCGCGTGAATGCCTTGCCAGATTACCGGTTGAAATGCGATACACAACTGTACCAAATCGGCGTCACCAGAAATTTTAAATCGTTAGCGTGAAAATATGTTTACCGGATTCCCAGAAGATATTCAGGAGTTCTTTGCAACGATCCAAAACAACAATCGACGGGATTGGTTTCTGGAGAACAAATCCTGGTATGAAGATTCGGTCCAAAATCCGGCTTTGGAACTGGTTCGGTCAATCGAAAAGCCGCTAAAAAAAGTCTCGCCACACTTTACTGCCGTGGCAAAAAAGTCGGGTGGTTCCATCATGCGAATCTACCGTGATACCAGGTTTTCCAAGAATAAATCTCCTTACAAGACGAACCTTGGAATCCACTTTAAGCATGAAATGGGGAAGGATGTCCATGCTCCCGGATTCTATTTTCACGTCAGTGCCCATTCGATCTTTATTGGAGCAGGAATCTGGCATCCTGAATCGAAAACGCTGAACCAAATCCGAGCCTTGATCGACGATGATGCGGCTCGATTTAAACGATCCAGAAACTCGAAAAAATTCAAATCGAAGTTCGAGATTGGAGGTGATTCTCTCAAACGACCTCCCCGAGGATACGAAAAAGATCATCCAATGATCGAAGATCTGAAACGAAAAGATCATATCGCCATCGCCTCGTTGGATGAAAAACAGATTTATCGAGCAGATTTAATCGACGTCTTGATTGAGCATTTTAAAGCAGCAAAGCCATTTGTTCGCTTTTTATGCGATTCGATTTATTTGCCCTGCTAAGCCTTATTTTGTCACTATTGAGCGATCGCCAAGCTCGTGGACATCGACCACAAAGGTTCATGAAGCATCAAGGATCGCAACTACGATTGCAGCCAATAAGTACAACACAGAATCCGCCTGTTTTTTCAGTCAATAGCGTATCGAACCGACACAAGGTAAATTGACCATTTTGGCTATTAGGCGATCCTTACAATATGAAAAAAAGACGTTTGCCTGATCCGGGGATTCTGGTTGAAGACGGCGCGGTCATTGTCATTCGGAAACCAGGCGGTTTGCTAACCCAAGCCCCTCCAGGAATCGATAGCCTGGAATTAAGGGTCAAACAGTTTTTGAAGGAACGAGATCAGAAGCAGGGCAAGGTCTATCTGGGAGTCCCCCATCGACTTGATCGACCAGTTTCCGGGGTCATGGTTGTGGTCAAAAACGTAAGAGCCGCGAACAGGATTTCTGAACAGATTCGAGAGCGGACCGTTAACAAGACTTACTGGGCCCTTGTCGCCGGTAGTCCTGCTGAACCTGAGGGAACGTGGACTGATTGGATGCGAAAACTGCCCGATGAGGCAAAGTCGGAGATCGTCGAAGAAGATCATCCTGACGCAAAACAAGCCAAATTGGTTTACCGAACATTGGCCGAAAAGAAAATTAGCATCCCCGGAGATGAATCTCAAACATCCGATCCCATTCTTTTTTCCTTGCTCGAAATCCAGCTCGAAACGGGACGAACCCATCAAATTCGGCTTCAGTGTAGTGCCAGGGGATTACCGATCGTGGGTGATAGCCAATATTCGTCGGAAATCAGTTTTGGACCTCAGGTGATCGATTTTCGAAAGCGATGGATCGGGCTTCATGCCCGGGAGCTCGGGTTTACGCATCCGATCGGGAAATATCCTATCGATGTGCAGGCTCCGCTTTTTCGCCACTGGTTACCGTATCAATCGCTTTTGTCAACTCATTTGAACGAAGACGATTTTGCGATGGAGTCGTTGGATTGAATAAGGCATTTCGGGTGTTGGCTTTGCAACCATTTTATGGGGGAAGCCATTTTCAATTCCATCGTGATTGGACTTCACGATCTCGTCATCAATGGAAAACCTTGTCACTGCCCGATCGCCATTGGAAGTGGCGAATGCGACATGCTGCGATCTATTTTGCTAAACAGATGAGTCAATTGGCCGAGACAGGTTTCCAATGGGATATTTTGTTTGTTACAGACATGATGAATTTGGCAGAATTGAACGGACTCTTGCCCTCACGATTTCGTAAACCAGCGATTCTGTATTTCCATGAAAATCAGTTCGGGTACCCCAACCAACGGCAAGACCAAAGGGACCAGCATTTTCTTTTCACGAATCTTATTTCAGCATTATCAGCCGATCGCATTTGGTTTAATTCGAAGTTTAACTTGGATTCGCTTGTTTCGTCGCTAAATACCGAATCGAAAAAATGGCCGGACTTTTCGCCAGTCGATGCCATCCAAAGCATCTATCAAAAAGCTGAAATTCAACCGCCTTGTTTGTTACAACCGCAAATTGACTGGCATCACTTTGCATCGCAAAAACAAGCCAGGAAAAAAAATGGAGACCCAATTCACCTTGTTTGGGCTGCGCGTTGGGAACATGACAAAAATGCCGATGACTTTTATAAAACACTTGTTATTTTGGATCGCTGCGATTTTGATTTTCAGATCGACGTGATGGGGCAACGGTTCCAAAAGGTGCCGGCGGTATTTAATAAAATTGAGTCTGAATTTTCATCAAGAATCGGAAGGTGGGGCTACGTCGAATCTCGAAACGATTACGAACAGGTATTGGCATCTGCCGATATTTTTGTTTCGACTGCCATTCACGAGTTTTTCGGTTTGTCGGCCGCTGAAGCGATTTCAGCCGGGGCATTTGCCATGCTACCGGACCGATTAGCTTATCCGGAATTGTTGTCCTACTGCTACCCAACAGAGGAACATAGACAACATCTGTACGAAGGTACTCCAGAATCGTTGGCTGAGAAGATCATTCAGCAATCCAACAATGGTTTTAGTTTTCGGCGTCTGATCGACGGTGCCCAAAGAATGTATCACAATTTGGGTGTTCATAATCGAGTTCCTCACTTGGATTCAGCGCTGTCCGAAGTGGTGATGGGTTGGCATGAGCATGAATAATCTGAAAAAGGCTGATACGAATTGGTAGCCTTGTCATCCACCATTTCAAAGGCTAGATCCATTCCAAGTCAGTCACCGTTTTTGCCGAACTGCCGGCCACGCTACCGGTGTTGACTGTCGAACTTGGCTCAAAAAGAACGAGCTGAACTTCATGTTTGGCTTCCGGTTTATGCTCGATTCCTTTCGGCACCACAATCATCTCACCGGGACCAATGGTGACGCTTTTATCCCGAAAATGCATGATCAGTTCTCCAGAAACGACCCAAAAGAGCTCGTCTTCGGATTCGTGGTGATGCCAGTCAAATTCTCCCAGTAACTTGGCCAATTTGACGTGTTGATTATTGAGTTCGGCGACAATTTTAGGGTTCCAATGTTCATCGAACAAAGAAAATTTCTGTTGCAGATTAATCTTTTCCATGACACACGTTCTTTGAATGACCAGTTTTTTAATTTAATGTTGAGCATTCCATTGGGGCTCGATTGACGGATGTCGGAGTCTTGACCAAGATGCATGATCCTGTAAGACGAACGGCGACTAATGGAAAATTTGACTTTTTTTTGCGTTCGCGGATTTATGAAATCCGGAACGAATTGGCTTGGCAGTTTACTTAACAGTCATCCCCATGTGGAATGTGCCGGCGAATTTCATTTTCATGAAGTAATCGACCGAATCCTAGCGTCTGATCTTAGCCTCAAATCAGTGGATCAGGAAACCTATCACCAATCTGCCCGCAATGCAGCTGAGGATATGATTCGGCGATGTATGACCGATGCCGTTGCCAGTCATGTAAGAGTGATTGGCGATCGTACTCCCCACACCGTCGCACCGCTAACTTTGCGAGATGCCAAATATATAGTCATCATGCGCGATCCGCGTGACGTTTTAGTGAGTCGAGCCTTTCACCTGTACAATAATCCAACCGTCCATCGTTTTTTTAACCGGTATCCCGAATTGAAGCTTAATTTGAGGAAGTTTCAGGACAATCCCTGGTTTTTCAAAGAGAATCCCGCAACGCTTTTAGAACACGAGGTTCTCGTAAAAGAGTCCGTGACTTTATGGAAAGAGCATGTCCGAACTGATGAACAAACGATCCAACATCATCCCAATTTACAGTGTGCCAGAGTGCGTTATGAAGATCTCCACTCAGACACCGCGGCTCAACGAAATAACTTGTTAAAATTTCTTGGCGTTGATCCGAATTTAGCCACTCCCGTTGAAGGCGAAATTCGGCCTGGATTTCAACAGGAACGTCCTCATGATTTTTTTCGAAAGGGTGCGGTCGGAGACTGGAAAAATTATTTCACGGACCCTGTAAAGAACTGGTTCAAGCAAGTCGCCGGGCCCGAACTGATCCAATTTGGTTACGCTAAAGGTCTTGCTTGGTAAACGGACGGGGCAGAGGACGGACGGAATGACTGAGAGCGTTGAAAACACCATCAATCTTGACCAATTTCTCAAGACCTGTGGTGTTGAAACTGGGGGGCAGGCCAAACGTCTGATTCAAGGGGGCGATGTTCTAGTCAATCAAGAGGTCGAAACTCGTCGCCGAAGGAAACTACGACACGGGGACGAGGTGACATTGTTTGAGGATACCTTTGTGGTGCAGTTTCAAAACTGAGCTGATCCTGTCGCCGCCGAAAACGACTTGGATTGGGATCGGAATCATTATGGATTCCGCTGGCGATAATGTTTGCTTGCTTCATCGAGAATTTTTTTCTCTTTTTCGGTGAGAGATTCCTTCCCAGTTTCCGAAATCTTTTGCAAGATTTCGTCTAGGTTTTCCTCGAGCCTTTCTACTCTTTTGGGTACTTTGGATGTCGTTGAGGATGCATCGAAGGGTTTTGCAGATTGGGATTTCGCGGAACTCTTTTTGCGACTTGGTATCTTTTTGGAGACTAATCTTTCGATAGCCTCGACAGCTGGGCTGAATCGGAAATTGAAACGATAGTAAAGATAGCCGAATAAAAGCCCACCAAGATGGGCAGCATGAGCGGTACCTTGCAGATAGTTCCCGCCTCCGAGTTTTAGAAGGACTGGATGGAGTTCAAAAATGGCATACAGCCATACCAGAATTCGAATCGGAACATCGAATAAAAAGAATAAGTGAATGGTGTCCGAAGGATGGTAGATGGCGTAAAG
Organism: Planctomycetota bacterium; assembly: GCA_039200505.1. Classification (GTDB taxonomy): domain Bacteria; phylum Planctomycetota; class Planctomycetia; order Pirellulales; family Pirellulaceae; genus Mariniblastus. The sequence continues at coordinate 19,981 of JBCCSJ010000059.1, forward strand.
GCAAACGACCGCCAAAACAGCCCCCGAAGCGCCTACAGCTGGAATCCGTTCGCCAAGCCAGATTTGTAGGCCGAAAAAAGTGAGACTGGCGAACAGTCCGGCCATCAGATAAAAGCAGAAAAACTCTTTCGAGCCTAACAACGTTTCCATTTCTCGCCCGAATCGGTAAAGAAAAAAAACATTGATCAGAATGTGCCAAATCCCAAACCGGTCGTGCAGGAATATGCAGGTTACCAGTCGCCAAACCTCTCCCCGCATTACTTTTTCGGTGTCTAATTGCAGTAGATTTTCGACAAGCGAAACTTCGAAACCGCTTTCGATACGATATCTCAAGGCTTCGATGTCATCTTCTTGCATCGATTCGGTGACTTGATCCAAGTGATTCAGATCACTCATGTTGGGTTGACGAGTGAACAATAATTGAGTCACGAAAAGAATTACCGTGGCGAAGATTAAAAATCGACACGAAGGATAGCCTGGCATGATGGAGGATGAATCTCCATTACCAGGTGTTTGCATATAATCGCGGTCTTCGTAGCCCATCGGTTTTCTTGAAATCGAACCAAGTTTCAGGTGGGTATTTTAGTGAATTGGCTTCGATTGACGTTTAAAAATTTTGTCTGAAAGATTGAAAGTTGGAAATTCACCCAATTGAAAATCGTTATGCCACCGGTTCGCACAATTAAAAATCGCTTTATTTCGAAGTGTCGTTTCGTGGATTCTGGCCTCGAGAACGCCAATAACCGGAGAAGTTAATCCCCGGCCGAAACTTTCCGTGATCTACTTTTTTCAAAATACAGATCAAATTATGTTTGCCGTCTACGGCGATCAGTTCGTTGTCTGAAACCTCATTGGACCCAGTCCAAAATTTCCCATGGCTTAATTCATCGACTTCCCTGTCGGTCAGTTGAACCGAGTTTAGATTCAACAAGTGGGTAGCAGGATTATCCAAATTGGCGGAAATCGAATCGAGATTGATCGTATTGAATTCCATAGCGTTATCGAGTTGAAAACTTCCGATGCCGGTTCGCTGCAAATCAGTCATCACTGCGTTGGAGCCAAGCTTTTTGCCGATGTCTCGGCCGATCGATCGGATGTAGGTTCCGCTACCGCACTGAACTTCAATTTCAAAGTCGGGAAAATCGAATCGAGTCAGTTGAACATTGTGAATCTGAATTATCCTTGGCTGTAGTGTAAATTCATGTCCCTTTCGAGCAAGTTGATAAGCTCTTTTGCCATTCAGTTTTAAGGCTGAATAACGGGGTGGCAGTTGTTGGATTTGACCAACGAAGCCTGGCAAGACGTCAAGAATTTGTGATTGTGAAATAGAAGGCGCGTTCGGCAACGGTTCCACGTTGCCTTCGATATCTTCGGTGTCTGATACTAACCCGAGGCGAAAATTTCCAATGTAGGATTTCGTTTGGGATTGAACGTAAGACGCCAAACGGGTTGCCGGTCCGATACAAACGACTAAGACACCTGTTGCTAACGGATCCAGAGTGCCGGCGTGGCCAACTTTGTTGGGACGAACCAACCGCTGAATTTGATTGACAGCATCCCGAGAGGTAATACCTGCGGGTTTGTTGACGTTTAAAAAACCAAACATGATTCAAGAAAAAGCAAAATGCTATTTTGATTTTAGTTTTGCGATCTCTTCTTTCAACTCGACGATATTCTGTTCCGCGTTTTGAATTTCATCAGGCTCATCGGCCTGCTGTTTCGCGGCGGCAAGAAGCTTTTGAGCTTTTTCCAACTTTTGCCTGAGAACTTCGAGTCGTTTTTTAGTTTTTTTATCCATCGCGGTTACATAGAGCACGTTATGAAATGCAAAACGGGCTGGAAATTTCCAACCCGCTTCACTTTATGTCACGATTTTCGGCTTATCAAGCCGACCGTGGTTTATCCACCTTGGGAGACCGCCTGGCCAACTCCCTGTCCAGAAGAGATTGGAATGACGGGAACTTGCATACCTTCGGTGGCTTTGGCGTCTATGTCGGACGCTCTTGAAGCCCGAATGCTGGCTGGTAGTCGAGAGGAGAATGCGACCATCGCTTTTCCGTCAACGAGTTGGTTTCCGTAGAAGGTTTCAATCGTGCTTCGAACGGACTCCATGCGAGCCTGATTAACGATTTCTTCCGAAGTCTGATTGATGAAGACCTGTTTTCTGGACTGCGGCATATTTTGCATGATTCCGGCTACAGTGTGCATTCCAAACCGGTTCAATTCGTTGGTGCCTTGATCGAAGTGATC
>JBCCSJ010000060.1:0-22211 GCA_039200505.1 Planctomycetota bacterium
AAGATACCCAACCCTCGGAAAGTCCTGAAGGGACGGCAGAAGCGGGCTCGTGGGCGAATTCTGTCGCGTTTTCGGGGCTTTGCGTTCTTTTTGGGCTTTTAATCCACGGATTGGCATCCGTGGCTACAAACTGTCGTCTCTTTGAGACTAACCAAACCGGATCCACGAATTGGTAACCGTGGCTAAAACCTATGTTCCTGGCGGACAACCAAAATGGAATTCGATTTCCAGCCAAGAAGTGGCGACATCATAAAGCCTTGGGCGTAAGCCGGCGTAAGCCACGGTTCCGACCTAGTAATTATCGCTTGAGTAATTATCGCTTGCCGAGCATTACGTCATTTGGTGGGATGATTCGATGATGCCACCGTACTGCCGGGTCGCCCTGTTTGCATCAAAGTGGTTACCCAAAAACAACTGGTTTAAAGCTCTTGCACGCAATTCTCAATTCAAGGACGTGAACGTTTTCGGTTCTTACCTGGCGTGCACGTGTTCTTGATCAAAATAGTCGATTCATCCCGTTGAGGGCAGCAACCCGATAAGCCTCGGCCATCGTCGGATAATTAAAAGTGGTTTGAGTGAAGTAACGAATGGTGTTGGCCGGAGGTTTCTGAGACATGATGGCCTGCCCGATGTGAATGATTTCGGCGGCATTGGCTCCAAAACAATGGATACCAAGAATCTCAAGGGTTTCTCGGTGGAACAGTAATTTCAACATGCCGACCTGGCGATCGATGATCTGGGCTCTAGCCAAGTTTTTAAAATGGGCGACGCCGACTTCGTAAGGGACCTTGGCATCGGTTAACTCTTTTTCAGTTTTTCCAATGCAACTAATTTCGGGACTCGTGTAAATTCCTGAAGGAATATCAGACGCCAACCCGAGCCCATCTTCTTTGCTGCCCAGAATGTTCATTGCCGCAGCACGCCCTTGCGTATAGGCAGCACTGGCCAGAGATGGAAATCCGATCACATCGCCAACGGCAAAAACATTTTCGGTGCCGGTCTGGAAACCATCGTTGACTGCGATGTATCCACGACTGTCTGGTTCGATTCCAATCTTGTCCAATCCCAGATCATTCGTGTTACCTGTTCGACCGGTGGCCCAGAGAAGGATATCACCTTTGAGTCGTTTTTCGCTTTTCAGTTTAACGACCACTCCGTCATCTTCAGGGGTGATTTCGTCATGGCTTTCGTTATGACGAATGATGACACCTCGGTCACGCATATGGTAACTCAACGCGACGCTGATTTCGTCGTCCAGAAAATTCAGTAGCTCATCGCGACCGTTAACCAAATTGATTTTGATGCTCAGATTCCGGAACATTGACGCATATTCGCATCCGATCACACCGGCGCCCAAAATGATCATAGAGCTTGGTTTGTGATCGAGCCCAAGAATTTTGTCCGAATCAAAAATTCTTGGATGATTAAAATCGATCGAATTGGGACGGTAGGGACGCGACCCAACGGCGATAACGACTTGTGAGGCCTGAATTTGAAATTGGTCATCGACCGAAACGGTGGTCGGGTCCACAAATCTGGCATGTCCATGAATGACCTCGACGTTATTTCGCATGTAGAACATGCGTCGCATCGATTCCTGTTCGGAGATTACTTTCTGAGCCGATTTGGTCAACTCGGCGACGGTCGGTTTTGCGTTGACTCCACAAGCCTGCAGCAGCGGATTTTCGAGTGCCTCGGTTAGGCGATAAATTGAGTATCGAAGTGCCTTGCTTGGGATGGTTCCCCAGTGAGTGCATCCACCACCAATTTTGGAATATTTTTCGACAAGGATAACCTTCTTGCCCGCCTTAGATAACTGCATCGCGGCCCCTTCACCACCAGGTCCAGATCCAATTACCACCACATCGGCTTTACGGTCCATCAAACTTCCTTTGCAAATTTAAGATTTCAGACAATCTTTTTGTTCTATATCGCTTGTGCTCGATTTGCACTCTGGACTTTAAATCGTTTCGTTCAAAAAGACTTGGCTCCGGTTCTTATTTTCAAAAACTCGAATTCTGGTGAGTCTTGTCCGTTTAGCAGGTCGATTAATTGTTTTCCAATGACGGGCGCAAACTTGAACCCATGCCCAGACATTCCGGCTGCAAAGACCACGTTTTTCATTTTAGGATGTCGGTCAACGATAAAATGTCCGTCGTCCGACATGGTATACATGCAACTGCTGTGGTGAACCATTCGGGCGTACCCGTATCGTAAGTTCTGTTCCATGAATCGTTGTACTCGTTCCAATGGGATCGGGTCCAAACGATTGGTCTGTTCGTCTGGCGATGAGATTTCGGTCCCGCCAGTATGTTCACAAACTTTCATGCCAAGATAGTCGATCTCAGGCAGTCCATAAAAACAACTTCCGTCTTCCTGTTCGAGCAAGAAAGCAGGAAATTGGTTTTCGATTTTTTGGTCGACACGGTCAATTTGAAACCAGTGTTGTTGTTTTTGGATGACGCGGATCCCAAGGTTGAGATCAGGGAGTAAATTTTGGGTCCACGGTCCAGTCGCGATAATTAAACGATCGGTGACATAAGAATCTTTGTCGGTAACCACTTTAATTTGTCCCGACGTTTTTTGTTCCCAATGTTGTACGGTCGTGTTGGATTGGACGGTCGCACCTTCGCGGATGGCCTGATTGATCGCAGCGGCAACGCAAAGTTCAACTCGTAAGTAACCCGCGTCCGCTTCGAAAAGTCCGATGTGTTCGGTGTTGATCTTAAAGATCGGTAACCGTTGTTCGATCTGGTCTGGAGTGAAAGTTTCGACCCGAAGCTGGTGCTGGTCTGCACTTTGTAAAACACCCTGAATGACCGGGCTATCAGGGTGACCTATTTGGAGCAGGCCGAGGGGATTAATAATCGATTTTATTTCGATCGAAGTGCGATGCCTTTTATTCAATTCGTCCCACATCTCGAAGGAACGACATGCCAGCGGAACGTAATTCGGATGTTCAAAGTAGGCTCTTCGAATAATCCGAGTGTGACCATGAGAGCTACCGCGATCATGAGCCGGACCAAAGCGATCCAGTCCCAAGACTCGCCAACCTGATTTAGCCGCTTGACGTAGTGCCTGGCTGCCGATGCCACCGAATCCAATTACGATGCAGTCAAAGTGTCGTTCTTTGTTTCCCAAGCGGCACCAATCAGTCTTTTTTGGCTAAGTTAATACAAACCAATTTTGAGTCGTTTCTTAAGTATACGCACTGATTGGCAAACGCTGGATGGGACCAACAAACGCCATCCTGTCGGTTCCGAGATCTCATTTGGTCCGGTTCAAGAACTTTGACACGACTGTCGATTTGCATGCCTTTCGGAGTCAGGCTTCCCACCATCAGTTCACCTACCTCGTTGAACATCCAGATATTGTCATCATTTTTAACGAAATGTACCGTGCCCCATCGCTGTGTCGGTACGATCGATTTGTCTTCCCAAAGTCGTTGGCCATTAGATGCATCGAGGCACCGCAGTTCTCCGTAGCTGTCGACTCCGTAAATGCACTCGTCCAACCAAATCGGGGTCGAAATGATGGAGTGTAATCCTTGAGTCCTTCGTTCATTAGGACCGACTTTTCGCCAAACTTCACGAATCCCCATGTTGTCCGTCATTTCGATTAACGCGCTGCCGTCGTAAAACGAAGTTACAAAGATTCGGTTCTGTTGAATGATAGGCGTTGCGACGCCGATTGGCATTCTTGAAGGAGGCAGTAGATACCGCCAATAAGCAATTCCATTGTCAGGATTCAATCCAACAATGGCATCGCCTGTCCAGCAAACCACTACGCTTTTTCCGTTTTGTTTCGTTAGAACCGGCGAACTATAATGGCCGCGATCAGTGGTTGATCTCCAAATTTCTTTTCCGGTCGATTTATTGAGGGCAACGATGCCTGCCTGTTTGGCACCAACTTGGAGGATGAGATTATCTTTCCAAATGAGCGGACTGCACGACATGCCCCAGATCGGCATCCTTTTTGATGCAACAATCTGATAGTCCTCGTTTAGGTCCCGTTCCCAAATCACTTTGCCGTCGTCCGCGTTCAAGCAGATCAGTTGGCCCATTGCCCCAAATGAATAAGCGATCTTTTCATCGAGGGTGACCGCCGACCGCGGCCCAGCGTCGTAACTGATTCGATAATCTGTGGCATACGAATGAGTCCAAATCGGTTTACCCGTTAACGCGTCAAAGCACCGAATAGATTCTTCCGATTTCTCTTTCGAATAATCCATTACAAACACGCGTCCGTCGGCCACGGTTGGACTGGAATAGCCCGATCCGATCGATTTTGTCCAAAGAGGTTTGACGTCAGCCGGTGTAAAGCTGTCAATGATTCCTGATTCTGTCCAAACGCCATCGCGGTGATTCCCTCGCCATTGATTCCAGTCGTCTGCGGTCAACCACGAAGGAAGAAACAACGCGTAACCAAAAAACAAAATTAAGATGTTAATATGCACGACGACTCTCCAATAACCAAACGGCTTAGCTTAACTTTTCGCCGCTGTATTGCGGTGATTTTTTGGGCTTTTAAATTTTGGCATCTTGCGTTGAGAAGTATATCCCCGCAGATTCCGGTTTGATGAAGAAACCGCAATCGATTATTTAAAGCCACTTTTTCAAGCCTTTTTCGGCTGCTGCCAATCAACGTTATACCTGAATTTTTGATTCAAATCTTCACGCCCCAGTCATCTGAATCGTTCAAGTCACTTTGCAGCAACAATCAAAAGTTAGGGGTAGGAGGCCGGTAATCGTTGACGTTGATTTTTTTGAACCAGTCTATGGTTTTGCTTAAGCCTTCTTTGAGTGGAATCTTGGGTTCCCAATCAAGGTGTTTTTTGGCCAGAGTGATATCCGGTTGGCGTCGGGTTGGATCGTCGGGAGGCAGAGGTTGGTAAACCAGTTTGTTGTCATTCCCAACCAATTCAATGATTAATTCGGCAAGCTGTTTGATCGTGTACTCGCCAGGATTGCCAAGGTTGATTGGACCGGTTAGACCTTCATCTGCTTCCATGAATCGAATGAAGCCTTCCACCAGATCGTCTCGGTAGCAAAAAGATCGTGTTTGGGATCCGTCTCCAAAAATGGTGATGTCGTCACCTCGAAGTGCCTGGCGGATAAAATTGCTGACGACCCGTCCATCGAAAGGATGCATGCGGGGTCCATAGGTATTGAAAATACGGCAAACCCTGATTTTTGTCTTGTGCATCCGGTGATAATCGAAAAACAAGGTCTCAGCCGCTCTTTTACCTTCGTCATAACAGGCACGAAGTCCGATTGGATTTACGCACCCTCGATAAGATTCGGGCTGGGGGTGGACTTCCGGATCGCCGTAAACTTCGCTTGTCGATGCTTGAAATATTTTTGCGTTGCATCGTTTTGCCATTCCAAGAAGGTTAATCGTACCCAAGACTGAAATTTTCATCGTCTTGATAGGATTGTATTGGTAGTGACCCGGTGCTGCTGGACAGGCGAGATTGTAGATCTCATCAACTTCCAAAAGAATTGGAGTCACAATATCGTGCCGCACTAGTTCAAAATTCGGAGAATCCAACAAGTGGGCCACATTGGTTTTCTGGCTGGTGAAAAAATTGTCCAAGCAGATCACGTCGTGCCCCGCTGTGACAAGTCGTTCGCATAAATGAGAGCCGAGGAATCCAGCTCCACCTGCTACCAGAATTCTTTTAATCATTTTCGAGTAACCTCGATTCAGTCGTAATCGGTCAGAAGTTCCTGTAACTTCTCATCCGTTGCCGCGGTCAACCGGGCTCTAGCGACGTGGTTTTAGCGAAAGTCAACCAATTATCCAACATCGTTCAAATCGTGATCTCCCCCTGCCGAAAACTTGGCACTTATTGGGTGTGCAATGGGCGATAAAAATTACGGAAGAAAAGGCAAAAAGCCGAGCCAAAAAGGAAGCGATAAACGATTGATTCAATTCACCTGACAAAGAATGGTGACGAAATTGAACCATTTCAGCATGATTTTAGGTTCACGAAATCCGGCCGACTTTAAAAGCTCGATATTCTTTTCTACTGTCAGCGGCACCAAGACGTCTTCGAGTGCGTCTCGTTTTCGAGCGATTTCAAGTTCGCTGTACCCCTGCCTTTTTTTGTGCTCGAAATACAATTCAACCCAAATGTCATTTTTCACCGGATCAGCATCGATCACTTTTTCGCTAGTAAGAAACCAACCTCCGGGTAGAATTCGGTTCCGAATGTCGGACAGCAGTGACAGTCTTTGGTTCTTGTCTACAAATTGAAGCGTATAATTCATTGAAACGGCCGAAGCGGAATCGAACTCGAATTCGGCAATGTCGCAATGATAAGTTGTGATCTCTTCCGCAAGCCCCAACGCGTCAATTTTTTGGTTTGCTCTGTCCAACATCGCTTGTGAGTTGTCAACTCCGATCAGTTCCGCTTGTCGATCCGAAAGAGACAAAGCAACTTGAATTAATGTCGTGGCAGTAGAACAACCTAGATCAACCATTTTGAGCGAACCATGGTCGAGTGTTTTTACAAGGCGGGGAATGGCTCGTTGCACGTCGGCGTATAGTGGTACACTTCGAGAGATCATATCATCAAAAACGGAAGCTACTTTTTCGTCAAAAGTAAACTCCCCGAATTCGGGATTGATGCGTTCAAATAATTTATCTTTCTGGCTCACGAGATTGAGTTGACCATGCTAATTTGGAATCGTCCTGACATTGTTGAACAATTATTACCCAATGTGCAATTGGATGAAATCCAACGGCTGCGAATCGAAGGGCAAGAAAAATTTAAGATCGAAGAATATCGACTGCTTCGAGAAACAATTCTTAAACTGCCAAGAGCGTCCGAATTGTCGAGATTGAAGCCTGCAATTCTGAACGAAAGTATAGTCAAAATCGGTTCGGAATTAGATTTGAACGCCAAGCAGAAAGATCAGATTGAAAAAGCCATCACCGCTCTTGCCCCGTGGCGTAAAGGCCCGTTTGAATTTTTCGGCCGTATGATTGATTCCGAGTGGCGTTCGAATCTAAAGTGGGATCGGATCGCCCCCGCACTAGGCGAATTGCGAAGTCGACGGATTTTGGACGTTGGCTGCGGGAATGGCTATTACATGATGCGGGCGGCTGACGGCGACCCAGGGGTGGTTCTTGGATTGGACCCGTCGATTTCGTTTTATTTAGCTTTTGAAATGTTCCAGGCCTATTTGCAAAATCCGGTTTTGCAGTATGAGTTGCTGGGCTATCAGCATCTGTACGTCTTCGACAAGGCTTTCGATATCGCGCTGTGCATGGGCATCCTTTATCACCACCGCAGTCCGATCGAAATTCTGCGTGACCTCAGAAATTGCTTGCGGGTAGGAGGGTTTGCCATCATTGAGTCGCAGACGATTCCCGGCGATGGTTCGGTGGCTCTGTTTCCAGAGGATCGCTACGCCAAGGCTCGCAACGTCTTTTTTGTACCCACACGCGACTGCCTGGTGAATTGGGTCCGAAGAAGTGGCTTTAAAAATGTCGAAGTGGTATCTCACGACCCGGTCACACCCCAAGAGCAACGGACAACCTCCGATATGACTTGGGAAAGTCTGGCCGATTTTCTTGATCCCGAGGATGCAACTCGGACGATCGAAGGGTATCCTGCTCCCTACCGAACGGTAATTCGAGCGGAACGAAAATACTTGTAACTATCGGATAAACTTTCAAAATCCTAATTCAAAACTAAGTTGAAACGAAACGGCAATGAAAAAAAGAGTTCTCGACGTTGGCCAATGTGATGCAGATCATTATCGAATTTCCAAGCTACTTGGTGAGCATTTTGAAGTGGAAATTCTACGTGCCCACAGTCACGATGAAGCGGTTAGTTTGGCCGTTGAAAAACCCTGTCATCTCGTCATGATCAATCGTTTGCTTGACCGAGACGGCAGCCCAGCGATGAAAATTTTATCCTCATTGAAGTCAGATCCTGCGACCCAGGAAGTACCGGTGATGATTGTTTCCAATTACGAGGATGCTCAGACCGCCGCCGTCGAAAACGGAGCCGTACAAGGTTTCGGGAAAGCAGCACTCAATGATGAAGCGACCGTTGAGCTATTGAAATCTTACCTTGGCTAAAAGCGTCGATCTTGATTTTGTCTTGGCTTACCCCTTTGGGTTTCGGGGGTTGGGTGAAATCGAAAAACCAGGGCGTTGCCCTGGGCCGGATTATAACAGCCCTTCAGGAGGAGATTGTCGCCTCGAATGGGGCATCAGATAACATGCCCAGGCAACGCTTGGGGTTAATGATTGGTCACCGATCGAAATCGCTTTGAAAGGGCACACCATGACCTTGCGTCGACAGACTGAACTCACCAGCGTCCGATTCTTTAAATTCAAAACGTTTGATTTAAAAAGAGCATGTGGCTTAAAGGGCGTATCAAAGATTTGGTAAAAGTGTCGGTCGCGATTTTGTTGACCGGTTGAAAACCGTCTATCTTAAATTCAGCATAGCTCGATTGAGGATCACCGTGGTTACTCGCAATCCTGTTCTTGTTTTGATAATCAGTTGGATGCTGGTAAGCCTGTGGCCAAATCCATCAACCGATTTGATAGCACAGGAGGCTGGCGACAGCGTAGCGGTTGGCCGAAAAAAGAATATCCTTTTTATCGCTGTCGATGATCTGAACTGCGCGATTGGGTGTTATGGTGACCTGGTTGCCAAAACTCCCCACATCGATCGCCTCGCGTCTACCGGAGTTCGATTTGATCTTGCCTTCAATCAACTGCCGCTCTGTAATCCGACCCGAGCATCGGTCATGACGGGACTGCGGCCTGATCAGATTCGGGTTTACGACCTTGATCGTCACTTTCGAGATGAGTTACCCGATGTCGTCACGCTTCCTCAGGCCTTTCAGGCAGCGGGATATCAGTCCGCCAGATCGGGGAAGATTTACCATTACAACGTCCCCGCAGCGATCGGGACCAATGGTTTGGACGACCCTCCTTCCTGGAATACCGTTTTTAATCCGATTGGACGTGACAAAACAGAAGAGTCCAAAATTTTCAATGCAGAACCGCATCGAAAAATTAGTGCGGCATTGAGTTGGTTAGAAGCAGATGGGGCGGCAGAAGAACAAACCGACGGGATGGTTGCGACCGAGGCAATTCGATGGATGAAATCAAAGCAAGAAGAGCCGTTTTTTTTGGCCGTTGGATTTTTTCGCCCGCATACACCCTACGTGGCCCCCAAAAAGTTTTTTGATCTTTATCCGATCGAAGATTTGCGATTGCCGTTTGCTCCGCAGAATGATCGCGAAGATATTCCAACGGCGGCATTTGCTCATAACTGTCCCGTTCCGAATTACGGGTTAGATCGGTCGACGTTGCTCAAAGCGACCCAGGCTTATTACGCCTGCGTTTCGTTTGTCGATGCTCAAGTGGGACGACTGCTTGATTCGCTTGATCAACTTGGACTGGCCGAAAATACCGTCGTGGTTTTCTGGAGTGATCACGGATATCACCTCGGTGAGCATAACGGGATTTGGCAAAAGAGGACGCTTTTTGAACAGGCCGCGCGATCGCCGCTGATCATTCGGTGCCCCGGTGTGAAAGGTAATGGCCGTGTTTGCCATCGGGTTGTCGAATTCGTTGATATTTATCCGACCCTTTTGGAATCGGCAAAAATTTCAGGACCTGATGGACTGGCTGGAATCAGTCTGTTCCCGTTGTTGCAGAATCCAGATCTTGCGTGGGATGCCAACGCGGTGACTCAGATTCTAAGACCTGCCGATTCCCGGCTTTCCGAACCCATCATGGGTTGTAGCATCCGAACCCAACGGTACCGATATACTCAATGGCAGGAAGGGAAATACGGAGAAGAACTTTACGACCACCAAGTCGATCCCAACGAATTCAATAATTTGGCGAAGAATCCCGACCCAAATACAAAGAAATTGATCGCGACGCTAAAAAAGAAGTTGAATCAAAAGGCATCGGGTAAAACTCCCAGCAGTCCGTTTAATCCGAAAAGACTTTGATTTTGCTTGGTTTTTGAGCAATTTTGGCTAGGTCCAAAAACTTATCAATAATTTTTGAAGTTTTTGTCCCCTCAAGATCCACCCGTTCGTCAACTCATCAAACAGCAGACGGATGTACCGTGCTGAATCAAAGATACTGAGCTAAAGAGAGAAAAATCGTGGCTAAATTTTTATTCATTTATCGTGACGGTCCCCAAACAGACGTTCAGCCTTCGCCCGAGGAAATGCAACAGGCGATGCAGGTTTGGATGGATTGGATCGAAAAAGGGACCCAGGACGGATGGCTGGTCGAGGGTGGCGATGCGTTGAAACCGGATGGACATATTGTTCATCCTGATCAAACCGTCACCGACGGCCCCTTTGCCGAATCTAAGGAGTTGGTATCGGGTTACTCCATCATTCAGGCTGATAATTACAGTCAAGCGGTGGAGTACGCGAAAACGAGTCCGATGATTTCAGTTCATCAAGGCCTGGTAGAAGTACGTGAGTTGGCCGAAGTCGGAACCGAGGAATAACGACCTGGGGTATCAACTTGAATTCAGGTGGGTCATGCGATGTCGCGTCATCGAATGACCCGCTTTTCGCGCTGGTTGTCGAAAGTAATTTTTTATCCCGAGTTGGCTTTCAAGGCGGAAGATAAGTGAAACAGGAATCGTCGAATCAATTGGTTGAGCACTTTTTTCGTCATGAATACGGGAACATGGTTTCTGTGCTGACCCGTGCGTTCGGCGTTTCTAAAATTGGCCTGGTCGAAGATATGGTCAGCAGTGCCATGATCGAAGCGATGAATAGCTGGAAACAGAATGGATACCCTGAAAACCCATCAGGATGGATTCACCGTGTTGCCAGGAATCGAATCCTCGATCATTTGCGGCGAGAGAAAGCTCATCAAAAAGCGATTGCTTTTGTCGGAACCCAGCACCCGTCTGAAGTAGATGCCTCTGAGGGATTGATCGAGGGATGGTTTGCCGAAGACGCAATCGCGGATAGCCTGCTTCGGATGATGTTAATCTGTTGCCATCCCGCTGTGGACCAGAAAACGCAGATCGCGCTTACTTTAAAAATTCTTTGTGGATTTTCAATTTCGGAGATCTCGAGGGGTTTGTTGCTTTCTCAGGAAGCGGTAAAGAAACGGATTCAACGGGGTAAAAAACAGCTTGCCGAATTGAATCCATTTTTTGAGTTTCCAACGCCAAGCCAAATTCAACCTCGAATGGTTGGCGTCCTCCATACGCTCTATCTGTTGTTCAATGAGGGTTACAGCACGACCGCGGGGCATCAGTCGATTCGTGACGATATTTGTGAAGAATCAACCAGACTTTGTCATCTCATTTGTAATGATGCGAAATTGGGCAGTCCAGAATCCAATGCATTGCTCGCATTGATGCTGTTTCATTCTGCCCGACTTGATGCCAGGACGGATCAGCTCGGTAATTCCGTTTTGTTGGCAGATCAGGATCGGAGTCAGTGGGATCAAAAACTCATTCAAGCTGGCAAATATTGGCTGATCAAAGCCTCGAGTCCTCGCCCGTCGCGCTACCACTTTGAGGCTGTGATCTCTCAATTTCACTGTGTGGCTAAAACTTTCGAAGATACTGATTGGGACAATGTCATCCGTTTTTACAATGAACTTTATCGCAAGTTTCCGTCGCCAGTTTATCTGGTGAATCGGGCGATCGCAAAAAGCGAGGCCGGGCAGGTAGAATCCGCAATAGAAGACATTAAATTGGCTGGTCAGTCGGATGATTTGAAAGACTATTTTTTGCTGAAGTGCGCCGCGGGACATGTTTACGAGAAAGCTGGCCAGACCAAAATGGCGATTGATAGTTTCTTGGCGGCTCTCTCTGCCGACGTGCCAATCCATCAAAAAGAGATTCTGAATCGACGTTTAAAACGCCTGACAAGTAAAATGGAATCGGTTTGATCCAAGTCAAAACAACGGCTGGTGAATGAATCGATTTGTTTTGTATCTCGTTATTTAAATTCATGAGTCTGTCAAATTCAGAAAGAGTTGCCAGTCGAAATATGGGACGAAAATCGAAGTCAGCGGCCAAATCGAATCACCGGCAAAGACTAGCCAGACGTCTGTTTGAAACGCCAGACGACCAGCAACGGTTTCTTGATTCGTTGGAAACAAATATTAAATTCCCAGTGGCTTTGATTTGGATTCGCAAAAAACAGCGGAACGTGTTTCTAGCCCAAAGCCCTCCTGAGTGGCTGCCTGAGTTTGCGGAATTAGTCTCCTTCGACCAGCGACCTGGCAAACATCCCCTCCATGACGACGGGAAATATTATTGTGTCGATCCTTCGTCGATTTTCATGATGATGGGTGCGGCTCATCTGGCAAAAGCAGATACCGAGATCCAATCTGTTCTTGACGTTTGCGCTTCGCCCGGAGGGAAATCAATTCTGGCCAAAAGATGGTTTCAACCGCAACTTCTGGTCGCCAATGAGGTGATCGGCAAGCGGCTTGGAGCTCTGATTTCAAATTTCAAACGATGCAAAATTTCGTCGGCTCAGGTCACCAGTGTCGACACTTCCAAGTTTTCAGAATTGATTCCTCAGACATTCGATCTTGTTTTGGTCGACGCGCCCTGTTCAGGGCAATCCCTGATCCCCAAAGGAAAACCATCACCCGGCTGTTTCCATCCGGCTACCATTAATTTAAATGCAAACCGGCAACGTCGCATTTTGGCCAATGCTGCCAAAGCAACCGCTGGGGGCGGGTGGCTGATTTATATGACATGCACTTATTCGCTTAAAGAGAACGAAACGAATGTGGCCTGGTTCCTGAAAAAACATCCGGAATTCAAGGCCGTCGAGTGCCCAGGGCTTGCGAGATATCAAAGTCACCTTTCACAGGTTCCAGCCTATCGGTTGTTGCCAGAGGCAAATCAGGGAGCCGGTGGATTTTTCGCCCTTTTTCAGCGTACCGGATCCGAAAAGTGGGACAAGAATCGGCCAGTGAAAGGGTTGCCAATAAGGTGGCAATCTGAGGAATAAAATGACGATCAAAGGCAAAGATCATTGAATGGGTCGGATTGTCGAGACCGTTTGGTGAATCGGCGTCAGGGGCTGACAAACGCCATTCGGTTGGAATCGTCCGTAAGCTGCTAACGGGTAAAAAGAGAGATAGGCCGTCGGGTCCAGCCTTACCGGCATATCGGATAATCTGCTTGCAATCACCGGATTTTGCCCGATTCTTAAATCTAGCGGGTTGCCCCGAGTTGAGGCCCGATCAAACTAAAAACAAGGGAACCCCGGGGTTGACCCATTTTGGTTTGCAAACCCGGTTGGCTTCAAGATTCAGAATCTAGAATTTATTTTAACAAGCGATATGTCTACCCTCGTCCAATCGAATAACATCGCATCGACATCTTTAGCCAATCGACAAACTGCAATTGTTGGCGGCGGCATGTTAGGACTGACGCTTGCCTACCGGATGGCCCAACAAGGTCATCGAATTTGCCTGCTCGAATCTTCTGACAGATTGGGTGGTCTTGCTTCGACCTGGAAACTTGGTCAGGTCGAATGGGAGCGTTACTATCACGTCATTCTTCTTTCCGACACTCGGACTCGGGCGTTTCTTGATGAATTGGGGCTAACCCGAGAACTGAAGTGGGTCGAAACCAAGACGGGCTTTTACACCGATGGTCAACTTCATTCAATGTCCGACACGTTCGAGTTTTTGACGTTTCCTCCGTTGACTCTGATCGAAAAACTTAGGCTTGGAGGAACTATTTTTTACGCCTCCAAAATCAGAAATTGGAAAAGGCTGGAAAAAGTTCTAGTTTCAGATTGGTTAACCAGGTGGAGTGGTCAAGGAACATTCAAAAAGATTTGGGAGCCCCTTTTAAAAGCCAAACTAGGTAGCACCTATCGGCGGACCGCAGCCAGTTTTATCTGGGCCTGCATCAGCCGGATGTATAAAGCTCGACGAACCGGGCTGAAAAAAGAGATGTTCGGTTACGTTCAAGGTGGAGGGTATCGACGAGTCATCTCGGCTATCCGAAAAAATTTGGAAGATATGGGCGTCGAGATCAAAACAGGAACTCCGATCAGCAAAGTTGAAAAGCTGGATGATGGAAGATTCGAAGTCGTTGCCGGACAGGAACGATTTGAATTTTCAAACGTCGTTTTGACGACGCCCAATAGTGTCGCGTCGCGCATCTGCCCTCAACTATCTAGCGATGAAACCACGCGAGTGAACCAGACCGAATACCTTGGGATCTGTTGTGCATCGTTGTTGCTGAAGCGGCCGCTTTCTCCTTATTACGTTACAAACATAACTGACAGCTGGGTCCCGATGACGGCCGTTATCGAATTGACCAACATCGTGGATCAAGCTGAATTTGGAGGCCGCTCGCTCGTATATTTGCCAAAATATATTCCTGCAGATCATGAAATGTTTGAGCGCTCAGACGATTCGATTCAGGAAGAGTTTTTGCGTGCGTTAGAAACGATGTATCCCGATTTTTCTCGTTCCGATGTCGATGCGTTTCAAATTTCACGAACTCGAAACGTAATGGCGATTCCAACGCTCCGTTATTCTGAGTCATTGCCGAGTATGCAGACCTCGGTGGAAGGACTCTACCTGGTAAATAATGCTTTTATTTGTAAGGGAAACCTGAATATTAATGAGACGATTTCAATTGCCGAAGAAGCATTAGCAACCGTGCTTCGAGAATTGCCGATCGTTCATTAGGATGCCGTTTCAAGATTAAAGTTTTCCCATTCGGCGTTTAATCAAAAGCTGAATCGTTTGAGTTGCTGTTTTTGAGACGTTCATCTTGGATGCACCCTCTTTTTGGTCATACCGCAAAAGCATGGGGACTTCGCCCATCACCCATCCAAACGGACGCATTTTTAACAGTACGTCGACCATACACGAGAATCCCTTCTCGGAAATAAATTGGTCTCCGTAGTGCGACATGGTTTCAGAGAGTATTTCGAAACGGTAAGCGCGAAAACCGCAGGTATAATCCCAAACACCCTCGATTGGCGTCAAAATCTTGAACATCCATTTTGCCAGCCATGTCATTGCCAAACGGTGCCTGGGGACTCCGAGGGTTCGAGAACCTGGCTGGTAACGCGACGCGATGATAACGTCATAGCCCTCGTGAAGTTTGGTCACCATTGCCGGAATGGTTGCCGGCGGTTGTGTGTCGTCCGCATCAAGAGTGACCACAATGTCCCCTGTTTGACCCCGCTTAATCACAAATTCGAATCCAGTTCTCATCGCACCTGCCAACCCCTGATTAACAGAATGTTGAACTAAGGAGACGGGGAAGTGAAACGAAAGCTGACTCGCGATTTTGGCGGTCTGATCAGTGCTGGCATCATCGACCACAACAATTTCATATTGATAGCGATATTGATGAGCCATTTGGCCAATCTTCTGGATTAAGGATCGGATCCCAATTTCCTCGTTAAAAGCTGGCATCATGATCCAAAGTTTGCTTTGTCGAGCTTGGTCTTTGGTTTTCGAATCAACGTCGTGGGTTGGATGGATGGCCCAGCGACTGGATTCGGTTTCGACTGGAACGGATTGAGACATTGGCTAGGAGTTCAAAACAATCGGTGCTGAAACGTTGGTCTGTTTAGGCCAGCATAATTGGAACGATCCCGAAAACTAGCGAGTACTTTGCCTGACTTTTGACTTGAACGCTTTCAAGCACCGTCACTCATTCGAAATAACGGTTGTATCGATCACAATCCATCTACCAGTTCCTACGATTTTGACTCTGATGACGATCTCAGTTTTGTTCTTTGGGTCCATCGGTCCGAAATGTCAGTCGAGAGTTGCCTCGAAAAAGGACCCTGATTTAATGGAAACCGAACTGACCCACAACGAAAAATCGAAATTAAAATGGAAGTCCCAATCGGACTCTATTGAAATTCTCGGCTATGAACATCGAACACCGTCAACAACAGATCGTACGCGTGTTGGATTGGAAAGGCGTTCCTATTCTTTTGTTGGTTTTGATCGGGTTGATCATCGCTGCAACCGGTTGGCGAACTTTGCGCAACTACTCACAGCCAGGGGAATTCAATTGGACTCATCGAGGGCACAGCGATTTTCACAATGGGACTTACTACCCATCGATCGCATTTCGTAATGGCGACAATCCCTATGCGAAAAAGGTCGTCGATCAGTATCCACTGGCGGCACCTTCCCGCCCCTGCCCTCCAATTACCTATATCGTCCATCAGCCATTCACCTGGTTCAATTTAAGTACAGCGGATGTATTGTTCTTTGTTTATAACGTATTGTTGATCTTAGTTTTGGCGTGGATCTCAGTGTTTTGGATCGCCCCTGATGCTTCCTTGAAATTTTGGTTGGCTGCCGCTTTGATGGCTTTTGTTTCCCGGCCGGGGCACATTTCACTTTTTACAGGGTACTACACGGTGGAATTGGTCGTGGCAACGTTGGTCGCATTAAAGTATGCAGAATCCCGGCCTTGGGTTTCCGCGATTGGGATGTTGATTGCTTCGTCAAAACCAACCTATATTTTGCCGCTGATTCTGTTGATGTTGGCTCGCAAAAATTTTAAAGCGGCTGTGAAGGGAATTGGCCTGTGTACACTCGCTGGCGTGTTGGGGTTGGCGTGGCTGACCATTGACAGTAGTTGGGGGGAGGTGATTCAGGGGATCCGTTCGGGACAGGAGGCGTTTCACGAAGACGTGACTGAGTACCCAATCAACTCATGGACCCGCGTCGATATCGTTGCCATGGTGGCCAAGTTTGCGAATTGGATCCCTGGTGACGAGGTTTATTTGTTGGGAATGCTGGTCTTGATTGCGATCCCGTGTTACCTGATTTGGACTTTACCTCAGCCCTCGAACCAGAGTGTATTGGGGTGCACTTCTACTTGGATTCTGTTGTTGTCGATGCTGGTTACGATTTACCACCATAGCTACGACTGTCTTTTGATTTTTGGCCCATGGGTGGGGGTCGTTTTTTTCCCTGGAAAAGTCGCGCCCGAACTTCGCGATTGGCAAAAAAATACTCTAGCATTTCTGTGGAGTATTCCATTGTTCAATTATGTGTCAACGAAATCAGTTTTGAGCATGATGGGATTGACACAGGCAAACATTGCCTGGCAAGGGATCGCTGCATCCAATTCCGTAGCTCTTTGCGTTTCGCTGTCCTTGCTAATGATTTGGGTGAAAACACAAACCAGCAAATCAAAATTCAGATTGGATCGTGCAGACCCAAGTTAATTCCTCTGATGGGTCGACTGTGGAATAGGCTACTACTAATCCTTTCACACGTCTTGCCCCTGCGAGTCGGGACTTGATTCGGCCAAGTCATGGGCCTCGGCCGGTTGATTTTCGTTAATACGCGAAAAGAAGGTAAAAACTGTGATCAGCAATAACCCATAAAGAATTGCTACGATGCCGACAGCGAGATCGTAGGGCTTGCTCGTAGACAACGAGATCCGCAGTAAGACGGTTGATATCACAAACCCTGAATTTCGGAACAGATATTCGTACCGATCGTAATAACAGATTGATACAATTAAGATCAAAACGTCGGTAAAGATCATGAACTCAAAAAATGCCGGGAAAAAGAAATCATCAGCGCCGGCCAAAAAAGAGTCAGGTTTTTCCGCTGAAATGAAATGCAGCGAAAACCAACAAATGACATTGTAAGATGCCAGGCACAGCAGAACGGATCCAAGGACCAGTGCGACAGCCTTTTTGAACTGGACAAACTCTTTGACGCCTTCGACAGCGATGGTTTTTCGGGTGTATTTGCGTACCCAGTAAAAAAGAGTCACGGCGATGAACATCAGCATGGCTCCGCCCATATCAAGCAGAACCACTTTGACTGCTTCGGGTTGATTGAGCCAGCTATCCATGTCTTCAAAACTCCCCACATCCTTGAAGACTCGGCGGATAACAATCAATGAGATGATTTCATACTGTTTTCCGATAGAAGTGGTGAGTGAACTTGGTATCGCCAGCACCAGTAAGATCACTTCGAAAAATAAGATGAAGCTAAACGGTGTATAAACCGCCTGTAGAAAATTGGTTCCCACTCCAGCTAAGGGGCCGTTTGCCAATTCGGGAAAAATCCTGACAAAGAAGATCGCGATAAGATGGCTAACAAAACTAATGACCGCAATTCGAACGAAAAAATGTTCTAAAGTCTCTCGGTTTCGTTCGAGGTTAAGCCAGTCATAAAGGCTTGCAAGTTTGTCAGTGATCCGGGAAGTCAAGGTAGTCGTTCAAATAAAGAATTGGATGATCATCGAAGGAACGAACCGAAGATGGCATGATAATTTGCTTTAAATTTTAAGTCCGTGTCATCGTCGTACCGGAACGATTGCGGATTGTTTAACTCAACGCGGCTGAACTGTTTGAGACGCAACATCCCTACGCCTCGCATCGATAAAAACGGAAGGTAGTATCTCGGATTCGCAATCGAGACTTACAGGAAGTGCGGGAGCAATTGTGCTGAGTTTGAAATTTTAAGAGGGCTGCACGGGGGCGTTGTTGTCTGGAGGGTGGAAATTTAGGGTGAGATTGGTTTGGTCTGCTTGTCGGTTACGGGTTTTATCCTTGTGAAGTAACTGACCTACTACGGTGGTATCTTTAAGAGTTGACCGTTTTTCGCTAAGTCTGCTGGTAGGTGCGTTCATTTGTTTCACAATCAACGAGTTCCGTCCGCCTTTTTTAAAATATGTCGCTATGAATATCCGTCGAAACGCAAAATCCACGCTGCACTATCGAAGTTTAGAAACCCGCAATTTGCTTGCAGGCGACGTATCAGTTTATGCGTCCGATCATCTGTACATTCGAGGGGACGAACTGGACAACCAATTTCAAATCGTGGCTCGGCACGGCGAAATGTGGATCGATGGGCTCCATGGGACAACAATCAACCAACAAGCCAGTTTTCAAGTTCAGGGTGCGATTGTCACTGATGCTGGCATCCAGTATCCCGGTGGACTTCGAACCCATTTAGGACCGGGGCACGACACTTTGCTGCTCCAAGATATTCACTTCGAGGATTATTCCATCGTTTTTGGAGGGACAGGGGATGACGAAATTCATTCAAGTGAAACCAAATTTAGCAATGGAGTGACGATTCAAACGTACGATGGAGACGATCTTATCGACCTGGAACAGACTGAAATTGATGGGACCTTCTTCATTTTTTCTCTCGATGGAGAAGACTCGGTTCGCGTAGAGGAAAGCAAAATCGATGGCGATTCGTATTTGGTCACGGGGGATGACTCGGATCAAATTGCATTGTCAAACAATTCATTTCTAGGCGGAACCAATTTAGTTCTTCCGCTCGCTGGCGATGATTCGGTAGAAATGTCCGGCGGATTGGATTTAGCTCACGAACTGGGGATTTATCTTGGTCACGGAAACGACACGGTGAACGCCTCAATGACGGATGTGTCAATGCAATCGACCGCCTTTCTAACGGTCGATGGGCAGGAAGGAATCGATTCAGCACCCGAGATATATATGGGTTCTGGTTTGTCAGATCAAATGCTGGTCCGAACGATTGAACATCGCGAAGTTTTTTCTGGCACTGTGGGTGGAGGCACCAGCGTCGAGGGTTTCAACACGATTTCTCAACGAGGTAATGAGTTTTACGAGTGGTATGCGACTCCGATTTCTGTTCCGACAACGGAACAGATAACGACGGTCGAGTGGTCAGGCGCGTACCTAAGAGACTTATACAATCAAGATTTGCCTGTCGAAAATGACGAATTCGTGATTGAAATTTATGAAGACGTCGAGTCAGAGACTCGACCTGGAGCCATCCCCACGGTTAGATTTGAAGTGGGTGCCGGTGAACGGATGTTTGTGGAACAACGTGACGTTGTCGATCTTATTTCGGGACGAGTTTTACATAGTTTCCCAGTTTACGAATATTCAGCATCCGTCGATTTTACGATGCAAGCCGGTAAAGAGTACAGGATCTCGGTATGGTCAAAGCTTTCTCAAGAGCAGCAAGATCAAGGTAACGGCTGGGCGTGGGGCTGGGGCTCGCAAAGTGGCAATGCGTCATTTATTCACGGTTGGGACACCGATCCTGACGTCGGAGGATATCACGTTGCTGGAAATGGCGGGTATCCCGAACTTGACGTTAGGCTCCGAACCTAATTGTTGAGAATTTAAAAACTAGATTTGTAAGGAGTGTTAGTTCAAGAAGTACCCGGCCAATTTTGTCAATTGTTTCTCATTGACTAGCGGTTCTCAGTATTTAATCGAGTCGATACCAACGGCGACGGTAAGCCTGATGCATGGGATAGCGGTCAAGCGGATTACTTTGGCACCGACGGTCACGGCAGCGTACGAGTCCTGTACGACTTGGCAGCGGCGATTGTCCAGGATGTTCAGAATAACCTGCCCCAAATTTACCACTTCGATGCCTATGGCAATCTGCTGAATTTCGACACAGCCACACCGCTTACAAGTTACCTCTACAGCGGGGAAGCCTTCGATTTCAACATCGGCCAGCAATACCTCCGAGCCCGCTGGTACGATGCGACCAACGGAAGATTCAACCGACTCGACCCGTTTTTGGGAAACTCATCCGATCCGCAGAGTTTCCACAAATATGCTTACGTCCATGGCGATCCGATTCAACTGATTGACCCAACCGGAAAGTTCGGTTTAGTTGGGCGAATTGCGGTTGCGGTTGGGATCGGCGGGCTTTTGGCCCTCAACTACTTTGTTATTTCTCCCAAACTGAATGCATTGAGGTCAGATTTTGGGTTGAATTCGATTTATTTGCATCTGGCTCAAGAGAATCGGCAGCGTACCGCGGATTACGCTGGACTGTATCTCAAGAATCCCAAAATCTACAAGTGGGCAGGAATGGCCGCCCTTGCATCAGACAAAGTTGGGTTTGGAATTTTCGCAATCGAAAATGGTCTTGAATTGCCACGCGAATTCGCATTTGCTGCAGGTGTAAATCCGTATGAAATTCTTGCAGCCTTGCATAAAGGAAATAAGGAAGTTCATGAAGACATGATTCGGCAGTTTAAGTGGTATGAGGAAGGAGGTGTCGTGAGGATGAAACAAGCATTTGATGCTGGTGAAATTTCTCAACTCCAGTATTCGGGGTGGCAAGACATCGCAGCTGGAGATGCTCAAAACGATGACGACTTAATTTGGTCAGGAAACGCAAAACTACTTGAGCATGAGCAAACGGTTGTACTTCAACATGGGGTGTATGACTTGCATTTCGCCGCGTTTGAGCGACTCAGTCCATATATGACATCGCCAATTCCAGGCGGTGGACATTTTTACGATACAGTTTTTCAAGGCAATATTGCTGACTCGAATCACAGAATGCGATGGATTGTGAATGGAATGTTGCCCGATTACCAACAGTTTGAGGCAACGCCAAGAATGACAACTTCAATGCATTCACTTTTGAATCAAGCACGATAGAACAAGGCAATTCGAGGTAATTATGAATGGGTTGATAGCGCAGATGTTTGCACCGGATCTTTGCACACCGGTCATGATATTTTACGGAATTGCAGTTTGCGTACTGGTGATTGTTATTGGAATATGTGTTGTGCGAGCAGTTTCGTTTGCGTATCACTCACGAAAGCTTGAGGATGATAGTCGATCTGCGGAAAAAGAATGAATTCACCGCCGCGCATTCCGTGTAACCGAAACGAAACCAGTCTCTACGCGGCGGAACATTGGGTGAATGTTCCAATGGTTTGTTTGGGTGCGAAGTTGGGCACGGAATCAAGGGGGACATTGTACTTTTTCAACCGCCGACTAACGATGTGACCGAAGCAAAAACGGTGTCCTGTCGGCGGAACTTCTCGGGTTTGATGTTCCAACGGAAACCAGAACAGCTTGAAGTTCCAGACTGGCTTGCCACTAGTTAAAAAGATAGATCGAGATGCCGGAGGCAACGCCGATCCATGGACGGTCGGCGTTTATGATAGGCCCCAGAACAAAAGGTGTCACAGAACAAAAGGTGTCAGGGACCGTTTTTAGAGAATAGGCGAAAAAGCATCAATCTGTTACACAGAACAAAAGGTGTCAGGGACCGTTTTTAGAGAATAGGCGAAAAAGCATCAATCTGTTAGGATTATAGCGTAAACAAGCCTAAACGGAGTTACCAGATGGGGCGATCTCCAAGAGCCGATGAAGCAGGTGGTATTTATCATGCACTCAATCGGGGCAATGCTCGCCATGATATTTTCTTCAAAGACGCAG
>JBCCSJ010000061.1:0-21933 GCA_039200505.1 Planctomycetota bacterium
CGAAAACGCTATTTCTTATTGCAACGTCCTGTTTGTGGGAAATCTATTTTCTGCACTCATCATTTTTATCTATTATTGGCCGCCGAATATTTTCAGCCAGTTTCATCAAATCAGCACGGAGCGATGGAAGTCACTTTTGGCCAATACGTTAATCGCCAACATTGTTTCGCCAATGCTGATTCTGATAGCGCTGGAAGACGGTGGAAATATTACCAGTGTGATATTACTTTTGCAGACCAACTGTGTTTTCTATCCTCTCATCGCGTGGTTTATGTTTGGCGAGTCGATCTCCAAACGGAGCATGACTGGGTTTGCGGTGATCATCGTGGGTTCGGCGATCCTGGTAACGTTAGAAACGAATACTCCATCGCATACTTTGTACTGTGCTATTGGTGCAGCATTTTGTAGATCTTTAGGTTCCTGTTTGGCTAAAAAAACGCTGGAAGATAATACGATTTTACCGGCGTTTATGGTGCTGCGCAATTTGATTGGTGCGGCGGGCTTTTTTGTGTTGGCGATTCAGATGTTTGGTTTTGGGCATTTCAAAGATGCATTTTTGCCGGGAATTTGGCATATCATGATCGTCTATGCTGGTTTGATTGTGGTTTTGGGGCAGGTAACTTGGTTCAAAGCAGTTTCCGCCCTTCCCAGTGAACCCATTTCGACTTGGAGCACTACGATTCCAGCTGCCGCATTGCTGTTTGCGTGGTTGCTTTTAGGAGAAACTCCAGCAGAAATTCAGTGGGTCAGTTTGGTGCTCATTCTTGTCGGTCTAGCCATTGCAAAAATTAATTGGAACGGCAACCGGAAGATATTTGCGAAAAATTCGAGGGGGCTCGCAAATGTGGACCTATCGGACCGACCTTTCCACGGAAATTAAATCCAGTCGCCTATTTCGGCTCACTTGAAGCAGGAAGTTCAATCGACACTGCGAGAGTCGCTTTTCCTCCTCCAGACTAATTGGACTTTGTCTGACACAAACGAGGCTATCGCAGAAAGGTCCTCGACAGTGAGCCCTTCATTGCCGAGGCCAAATGTTGCAAATCCATTTTCAGACTTAATGCGATACCACGGCCCATATTCATTGGAAGATTCACTGTAATCCCCGTCGGCGACCATTTCGAGCAACTCAACATCTTCAAAAGAAAAGTGACGGTTCATCCAAAGAAACCTTTTGTCGACCCCATCAGGACCAATCTCTACCCAAGAAGCAAAATACATCAACATTCCAAAGCTAAAGGCCGTAAGAAAAAGACCTGCTCTGATGTATATTTCCCACTTCGGAAGTTCAATAGATGGTTTCCATTCACTGCCCAAAGAGATGTCTTCGCGTTCCCAAAACTCTGCCAAGGGAATCATAAATAGAGGGTGTATCATGGCGGCGAAGAATACACTTGCTGCTACATGAGCGTTCCAATGAGGCTTGACGACCCATGGTCCATTTTTACCTCCTGGTGCCTGCGGCAAGATCTGTGCCTGAATGTTTGGTACCAAGAACCAAAAAAATACGGTCAGAATTGCCAAGATTGACATGAAAATGATGAAGCGTTTAGCATCAATCCAGCTATATTTGCGAGCCGAAAGCTGAGCACTATCTTCTGACAAACTCGATTCGAGATTTGGCCTGGATAAATTGTCATTTCTTGACATGTCGCTGGTCATAATGGTTTTCAATAATTCTGTTCTTGCCACCAGCGGTCGAGGGTCCACCAGACTTTTTGCAAGATAGTAGTGCTGGCCACTGAAATGCTCCCTCGTCCCCTCGAACCCATTCGAACCGAGTCCATCAGGTTGGGTGTCGAAATGACCACGCGGTACGGTGTCTGCAATACTCGCACTTCACCTTGCTGGTCGACATAAGTTTCCAGTCCCGAACGTGCGATTTCTTCCGGAGCTAGTTGAACGTCGATTTCGATGATTTCTTCGACTTGCCCATCAAATACTTTTCCAGGAACGGCGTCCAACACCAATTCAACCCTTTGCTCTTTGATTAAGTATTCGACATCCTTTTCACCGAGATAGGCGACCCACTGTCGTTCGGCACCTTCGATAGTAAACAACGGTTGACCTCGATGAACATGCAGATGGGCAAGTGCGGGATTGAATACGTCGACCTCGGCGGGATTAGAATCGCCATCGGAAACAACGAATGGGATCGGGCGAACCGTCCCATCTAATTCTGATTTTAATTGCAAATCGGCGAGATCTTTTTCGGTTGCCAAGATCTGCCGTTTCAGTTCTTCGATCTCAGCTTCTATCAACTTGAGTTCCGCCGCAGTATTAATTCCTTGATCCAATTGCATCGCAAATCGTTTTGCCCGATCCTGCAGGTGAATCAACCGAGATTGCTGTTCTTTTTGGATTTCCACAAGCGAATCATTGGCGATCGAAGCCAGTACCTGCGACACCTTCACCTGCTCATAGGGACTTGTATGGACGTCCAGAATTCCATCGTTGCTGGCATAGACGATACGCGACTGGCGGGCCTCCAAAATCACATTACAGAAAATTTTCGACGGCACTGGCAAAAAGCAGATCGCAACAACAATCGCGGCAAAGACTGTCAGGCTCAAAATCGTTTTAGGCCAACTGATGGGGCGATGATTTGCCAACATTTGTTTCCGTTGAAAATAGATCCGGTATCCTGTTGAAGCCAAAAGGAGGATCACAACGCCTTCGGCTAAATTTCCAATCTGATACGATTTTAATACAGCGTAAACGCCGACCAGGATCGATACGATGATTAACCACCGATAGGCTGCCGACAAGGCTCCAAAAGTGACCAAACCAAAATTTGGATCCAGATTTTGTTGGCTTTGATAGAAAAATCGTGACTTCCACTGATTCCACTGACGGGCCGATGTTTGCTGTAGGTTTGGCTGGTTAATCCAGTCCGAAAAAATGTAGTAACCATCGTATTTCAGTAGTGGATTCCCGTTTACGAAAACAGTGTTCAGTGAACACATCACCGCGATGTTGAAGAAAGCAGAATTAGCCAACCCGGGTTCGGTGAGCAGCCAAAGAAAGGCAGAAGCCGATGCAAGAATCAATTCGACATAGATTCCTGCAAATGCAACCAGCATCCGTTTCCATTTTTCACGGAACATCCATGAATCGGTGACATCACAGTAAAGCGTCGGCATGAAAGCCAACAAAAGTACACCGATTTCAAAGCACTCACCACCAAATTTACGGCATGCCATGGCATGAGCCAGTTCGTGGATCACTTTGATCCCTGCAATCAGAGCGATCACCAAAGCCATGTTTTGGGGCGAAAAGAAATGAGCCATCGTTGCTGACCGGGCAGCAATTTCTTCAAAATGCCCCACACAATAAACGAGCACCAGAAAACTGAGCAGCAAGTTGAATACAACTACGAAACGATTAAATAAAAGTTGTCCCGGCAGCCACAACCAATCGAGCAAAGACCCCGGGTCGATTCCGCCAAGCTTAATGACCAGCGGTGACGCGAATTTCATCGACAGGTTTCTTCGTTTTGATTGGACCTCTTGCGAGTGCAACTGGAATCCGCTGCCAAATTTTTCTACTCGGACCAGTTTGTCGTTTAAAAATCTGAGAACGGTTTGTTTCAATTGGGCTTCAGTCAATGACCTCGTTTGAAATTCGGTTTGCCACAACTTACGAATTTCCGAAAGTGATCGCTTCCCATCCAACAACTGAAGAAGAAATAGTTCTTCGCGAGAAAAAAGAAAATGGGTGAATGAAACCGGGTCTTTGACCACCCACTGTGATCCGATCCCACGGTCGCGGGGGTACGTGATC
This sequence comes from Planctomycetota bacterium, assembly GCA_039200505.1. Lineage (GTDB taxonomy): Bacteria > Planctomycetota > Planctomycetia > Pirellulales > Pirellulaceae > Mariniblastus. The sequence continues at coordinate 3,784 of JBCCSJ010000061.1, forward strand.
AAGTCTTTTCTGGCACTGACGTGCATGTCGGTTCCCGATTCAACGACGACTGAGATTCAACTCGATTTCCGCATTGAGTCCCGGGATCAGTCTAACTTCTGAATTGTCGAATTCTACCCAAACGGGAACGCTTGAATTAACCGGGTTGGCCACAGGATTGATAAAGATAATCTTTCCCTTTAATTCTAACACCTTGTTTGCCGATTGTTGGACCCGAATCGTCGCTTGGGTGCCGGATTCGATTTGGTTGGCAATTTGCACGGGAACAAAGCCTTCAACTTTCAGCCGATTCATTCGGACGACGGTCAAGATCGTGTCACCAGGTTCAACCCATTCTCCCGCCTTGCGTTCCACTCCGACAATCATCCCTTCGATGGGAGAGGTGATCGAAGATTTTTTGACCAACAGTTCGGTCAACTTAAGGTCGGTCGCCTTTAGTTTGACTTCCATTTCGGAAATTTCCTGATCGCGTGTCGCCTGTTCGACTCTTAATTCGTCTCGGTGTTTTTCAAGTTCCTGTTCTTCGATTCGACTTTGTGGGACCGCTCCGGGAACGCGTTGGTTTGAATTTTGGGACCGAGCTACCCTTCGGGACGATACTTCCAGTGACTTCTTGGCGAATCGAATATCAATGTTATTGGCTGCTGTCAGGCGACTGATCTGGTCTTCGATTTCAGCTTTTTGAAGTCGGACATTCAGTTCTTCGCTTTTAAGTTTCCCCAGTATCTGACCCTGGCTAACCAGTTGTCCTTCCCGAAATTCGAGTTCAGCGATGACGCCGGAAATCTCTGCTGGCACTTTGACGCTGTCAATGATCTTGATGATCCCCGCACGAACAACGTGGGTCTCAGAAGAGTCATTTTTCTCGTTATCGTTCGTGTCGTCGGCAACGATCAGACTGCCCGCCAGTGCAAAAACCAGCCAAATAGCGCTTCTTTCGACAAAACAGCGGTTCATGTTCTTGTTTCCCAAACTAGACCGATATCCAGCAAAAATCCTGATTTTTTAGAAATTATAGCCGTTCGGTTTTTGTCTTGAGAATAGCAACCTTTCTGAGGTGTGGTGGAACTTTTCGGGATTTGACCGGGCAACAAGTTCGTCTCATTTTCGGACTCGAATTGAGCGTATAGATAAATGGGTAACTCCGTTTTTAGTTCGTTTATAATTCGAGGGCTTTCCCCTGATCCCCTATTCTCCGCACATCCTATGACGATCTTTAAAACTCTTGCAGACCGACTCGCATCTCCGTTCCGACGCGTTACTTCCATTGATCAGGCGTCAGCCGAATCGGGTGATCACCAGCCCGATGGTTTACTGGCGGATCTGGGCTATTCCAAACTTGAACAAAGGCAAGTACTCAGTGCCACGTTTAATCTGATGGGTTCGACTCTGGTGTTGGATCAATTCGTTGCCGGTGAGGACCTGACGTTTTCTCAAGAGAACACGGACATCGCTGGATCGACCGTGGATGCCTACGTCTTCGAAATTGCCAGTGGTAGTTGGAACGGGGGCATATTTGCCGGCATCGAAGTTGAATCGCCCACGCGGCTTGAAGTAACTGCTTCGTTACTTTCCGGTGGTGGAGTTTCGATTGACGGTGCCAACCTGATCTCGTTGTCGCAAAGCGGAACATTCGCGGTGGATTCCTTTACCGCGACACAGTTTTCAACCACCGATTCGTCATTCGATATTTCCATCGATGGAAGCGTCACCGTGGGGGACATTTCGGTTGCCGATTCTGACCCGCTCGATGCAACCAACTTTGTGGTTGATGTCGAAGCAACCGGTTCGATCGTGGTGGTGAACAATATTACCAACACCAGTACCAATGAGGATGCATCGATCACGTTGGCTGCAACCGGCGCCAATAGTGATTTGACGATCTCGGATGCCAATGTTGTTTCCTCTGCAGGCGACATTACATTGCGGGCGGCCGACTCGGTCTTTATTGGAACGGCTACAGACACCGGTATGGTGAACGCTGGACTAGCCGGTGACGTGCTAGTCGAATCCAACACCGACAATGCTGTGGGAGATTCGGGGAACTCGATTACGATCGCTGATGGCACTAGCCAAGTTCTATCGGCAACCGGCAACATCCAATTGCTCGCCCAAGGTACAGCGGGAGGATCGATCACATTGAACGGAGTCGCTACCGGTGGTGACGTGACGGTGATTGCTGAAACAAGCATTGTGGATGGTTTGTCCGCTTCCGAAGCTGCGGTTGTGACTGGAAACTTGGTTCAGTTTAGCAGTGGTCAAATTGGCCAGTCAGACGATATCGACATCGCGGCAACCAATTTGGGATTTAACTCTGCAGGCTTGGTGCAAATCGAAGACGTTGCCGACGGGATTACGATCACTCAAGCATCTTCGGCCGGAGGCGGCTCTCTTACGGCCAATAGCCCTCTAACGATCAATGCCAACGTCGGGCTGACAGGGTCCTTTACGTTTACGGCATCCGATTCTGCATTACCGATTGATGATCTTACGATTGACAATGCAGTTGTTTCGTTAGTTGCAGCTACTGATCAGACCCTGACGTTTAATGCAGGCGATGATATCGTTTTTGACAATGGAAGTGTTAACACAACAGGGTCAAGCAACCATTTGGTCGTTTTAAACGCCGACACCGAAGGTATGGCTGATACGGAACGGGGTTCGGTGACCAACACCAATACGGCGGCGATCTCAGTATCGACCAATCAACTAGCGATTACGGCTGCCGCCGGCGTGGGAGAAGTTGCCAACGGGTTTCGAACCAGCGTCGACAGCATCACCGTTTCAAATACAGACTCAGGCGAAGTCATTATCTGTGAAACGAATGATTTGACGATCGTTGCGATCACTAACAATGCACCTAATGCCGAAGTTTCCGTCGGTGCGGGCGGATTTATCCGAGTCGTTACGACGATCAATGCAGGTGAGGACGGAATCGTTCGGCTGGTGGGCAACGGCGACATTTTTCAAGACGTCGGGTCGACCGTGGTGGCCAATCAGTTTGGAGTCAGGCAAATCGGGACGGCGGTCGGGCCGACCAACGATGTGAATACAAATTTGAGTCTTGATATTGAATTTGGTTCCATTCTGAATGACGTCAATATCTTTGCAGCCAACAATGCAATGGATGACGGATACGTGGTATTGGCTGATGCCGATGACGTCACAATCGGTGCGGTAGCTGAGCGAGTCATTTGCGATATTCACACGTTTGCTGATACCGCGGGCGTGGTGACCACGTTTACCGACGCGGTAGGTACAGGAAGTACTGATGTAGACGACGGTGATGTGCTGATCAACGCAGGCGGATTTCTTCAGATCAATGAATCGATCAATGCCGGTTCCGGTACAGCTGACATTCGGTTGATCGCCAATGGAGATATCCTTCAAACTAGTTCGGCATCGCTGATCGCAGATGAATTAGGCGTGCGGCAACAGGAAACTGTACTTTCAGCTGACAATGATCCAGCGGACAACGATCGGCTGGATATTATCCTGGATGCTTCAGGCAACGACGTCAATATTTTGGCAGCGTCCAATGCATTTGATTCAGGTGTTATTAGCTATGCCGATGCCGATGGATTGACAATCGGCGATCTTTCGGAACAAACCTTGGGCGGCAATACGTTTGGTTTGATACAGGGACTGTCGACCACTTTTACAGGAACCGAATCCAGCGGAACTGCAGACACCGATGACGGGGACATCCTGATCGCCGCAGAGGGCTTTCTACAGATCAATCAAAATGTCAGTGCCGGTGGCGGTTTGGCCGACGTTCGGATGGAAGCCAACGGCGATATCGAGCAACTTATTACGACATCGATCATCGCTAATGAACTGGGCGTTATTCAAGATTCAAATGTGTTGACCTTGGATGATGATATCGTCGACAACGATTTGTTTGACATTCGCCTCTGTGGAAACAACCAAGTCGATTTTTTTGGTGCTACGAACGCTTTTGTCAATGGTGAAATTCAATTCAACAATGGGCTAGACGGATTCACGATCGCCGAGATCTCCAGTCAAACGATCGGATCGATCTTTGGAGGTGCCGACGGAGTGCGGTCGACCAATGGTGATATCCTGCTTCAATCGGCTGGATTCATGAACATCGTGGCCCCAATTGTGGCTGGAACTGCGAACGTTCGTTTGATCGCAAACGGAGATATTGAACAGGCGTCGACGGGGATGATTACGGCGACACGGCTCGGATTTCGTCAACAAAGCAACACGCCCGATTCCGACCGCGAGATTACGGCTAACAATCGTTTCGATGTGATTCTTGATGCCGAAAATGATGTCGATTTCGTGGCCGGTCTGAATCAGTTCGAATCCGGCGTCATCACCTTCAATGATAGCGACGACGTGACAGTTGAAACGGTAGCTCAATCTGGCGTCGCACCTAAGTTGTTCCAAGAAACGTCTGGTTTAACAACGACGTTTTCGGGCGGTATTGGAACAGGTGCCGGTGATTTAGATAGCGGCGACATTTTGCTGACCGCCGATGGATTTGTGGCGATCGATCGAGGCATCTCGGCCGGCGGTGGTAATGCGGACGTTCGGATCGACGGCCAGGGAGACATTACTCAAAACGAAACACTTGGCATCATCACGGCGAATGAGCTGGGTGTGACTCAATCGGATAGTGCGCTGAATGCGGATGATGACACGGATTCGAATTCGCAATTTGACATTCGGCTCTGTGCTTCGAATGTGGTGGACGTTTTCGCAGCTCAAAACACTTTCGACGGTGGGCAAATTCTGTTCGACAATACTCAGACATTTGCAATTGGGAACGTAACAACCCAGACGATTGATGGCTCCACGTTCGGAGGTGCCAACGGTTTGGCGACGTTAGATGGTGATATTTTATTGAATTCTGATGGAGCCGTAAATTTGCTGGCGGACATCAATGCGATGACGGCCAATTTGCGAATGATCGCTCGCGGCGATGTGCTTCAAGATAGTCTGGCTGGAATTACAGCAACTGAATTTGGGATTCGACAAGAATCCAATGCTCTGACGGCTGCCAACGATTTAGATTCAAACGGTCGTTATGATGTCGTGCTTGATGGGACCAATGACGTGGATCAAATCGCGGGCGTTAATCAATTCACCAATGGAGTTTTCACATTCAACGATACCGATGGACTAACGATTGAAACGGTTGCCGGGGCTTCGGCGGGCGGCAAAACGTTTACTGAAACGTCAGGAATTGCAACCGATTTTGCAGGTGCTGCAGCGACAGGTAGTGCCGACGTTGATTCCGCCGACATCGTTTTAAACGCTGGAGGTTTCATCCAATTGGAACAGGGAATCACCGCTGGCGGAGGAGCAGCGGACGTCAGGATGACTGCCAACGGTGATATCGTTCAAGACGCAACCGACGGAATCATTCGGGCTGATGAATTGGGAGTCATTCAAGACGACACTGCTTTTAATTCCGACGACAATCTGGACGCTAATTCGACGTTTGATGTTCACCTGTGTGCCGCTAACGTAGTCAATGTGTTCGGGGCTCGAAACGATTTTGTTGCCGGTGAAATCTTTTTCGACAATTCCGTTTCCTACTCGGTCGGCACGATCTCTGGTCAAACGATCGATGGCAGCGTTTTTGCGCTGACCGACGGAATCACATCAGTGGATGGATCTGTGCTGCTGAATTCACCAAGCTCATTGAATCTGGTGGCCGACATTGCGGCAGGCGTGGGCGACGTACGAATCGTAGCCAACGGAGATATCCTACAGGATAGCACTGTCGGTATTTCGGCTGGATTACTTGGCGTTCGGCAAGATTCAAATTCAGTCGCCGGGAATGATATCGAGCCCAACGGGCGATTGGACATTGTCCTGGATGGAATCAATGATGCGAATACAATCGCGATGTTCAATGATTTTGAAGCGGGTGTCATCGTGTTCAATGATACCGATGGGGTTACTGTTGGAACCGTCGGTGCGGCGTCGGCCGGATCTAAATCCTTCGCAAGCACATCGGGATTGATGTCGACGTTTACGGGAGCCGAAGGGTTGGGCGTTGGCGATGTCGATAGCGGTGATATCTTGGTCACCGCGGGCGGATTCATTGATATCGCACAATCGGTTACTGCAGGAAATGGAGCCGCGGACGTCCGATTAACGGCAAGCGGAGATATCAATCAAGATGCAGCCGGTGTGATTACCGCTAATGAGCTTGGAGTTGTTCAAAGCGGGATGTCGCTGATTTTGCCGACCGATCCGAATGATTTGAACAGCAACAACCTATACGACATTCATCTTTGCTTTGGAAACAATGTCGATGTCTTTGCAGCAAGCAATCAGTTTGCTGCCGCAGCCATCGAGTTTAACAATTTACAGCGGTTGGTTGTCGGAACTGTTTCCAGCCAAACCATTGAAACCACTTCGTTCGCAGGTTTTGACGGCGTTGAAAGCAATGATGGCGATCTGTTTCTGAGTGCCGCTGGCTCTTTTTCAATCCAGCAGGCGGTCGATGCGGGGGATGGGGATGTTCGCCTGTTGGCTGACGGTGATATTCAACAACAAGCAACCGGAACGATTACCGGTGATGTGTTGGGTATTCGGCAAGAAAATTCAACGTTTGCGGCTGCAGAAGATCTCGATAGTAACGGCCGGTTTGACGTCCTGCTGGATGATGCCAATGACGTCAATTCAATCACGGGTTTGAATTCGCAAAACTCGGGTACGTTTGTGTTTAATGATGTTGACGACTTGCAAGTCGGCACCCTTGCCGGATTGAATTCGGGTAACAAAAGTTTTGCTGAAACCACTGGAATCACAACCACATTCGCAGGTCCTGGCGGCCAAGGAGCCGGTGACGACGATCGTGGCGATGTGTTGATCAATGCGGAGGGTTCCTTATTGATTAACCAGCAAATTTCAGCGGGCAACGGCAATGCGGATGTTCGATTGGTCGCCGATGGAGATTTGCATCAAACCGCTACCGGAATCATCATTGCGGATGAATTGGGTGCTCGCCTAGAAACGTCGACTTTCAGTGTGGCCAACAATATCGATTCCAATCTGCTGTTCGATATCATTCTCTGTTTCGACAACCAGATTTCCAGTTTTGCCGCTGAAAATCAGTTCGACGGCGGGAGTGTCTTGATCAACAGCGTGATCGATTTTGAAGTTTCCAGCGTTTCCGCTCAAACGTTGGGCGGCGTTTCTTTTACCGCAACCGATGGTATCGTATCGACCAACGGGGTTCAGGCCATCGAGGCCACCAACGCTTTAGTCATTTCAAGTTCCATCAACGTCGGGACGGGCAGTCTCTATTTGGTTGCCAATGGCGATATTACCCAAACCGCTGGAACGACGATCACTGCCAACCTGTTAGCCGTTCGCCAGGAAGCGACCGCAATTGTAGGGGCGGCGGATACTTCAGGTAACGGGTTTTTAGACATCATTCTGACGAATTCGAATGGGGTCAGCCAAGTCGCCATGTCGAATGCATTCGAGGATGGTGCGATTGCGTTCAACAGCACCACCGATTTGACAGTCACGGAAGTAGCTGCGGTCACCTTTTGTAGCTTGATGTTCGACCAAACCAATGGTTTGGATTCTGAAGGTGACATTTTGGTGCAAGCCGATGGCTTCCTTGATATTCAGGGAGAAATCAACGCGGATGACAAAGCGAATGACGCCAGGCTTATTGCAGCTGGCGATATTCAGCAAAGCGGCAACGGAACGATCATGGCCAATGAATTGGGGGTTCGGCAGCAACAAGCTGCTTTTGATGCTGATGACAACATCAATGGCGACACCGAGCACGACATTTTGCTTAATCTGAATAACGACGTAAACGCCTTGTCGATGCTCAATTTCGATACCAATGGAGAACTTGAGTTCAACGATGTGAATGATCTGCGGATTGATTCCGTTTCAGATCAAACGATCGGCAATGTGACTTATGCTCAGTCGAACGGCGTGCAATCCGTTGCCGGGTCGGGCGATATTCGATTGGCCGCTGGCGAAACACTGAATGATGGCGACAACATCCCAATTTCGACGGGCGGAAACGGAGTCTTTACAGCAGGTGAGGACATTGAATTCGCCAATCAGGTAGGCGATACGTTTTTGATTGGCGGCAATGCGACATTCGATTCTGATGATATCGAAGTTGGCCGAGATTCGACGGCTGCCGGTAACGGCAACGTGACAATGGGCTCAGTGACGGTTGACGGTACTGCCGGCGGTACTGCCAAAATCACCGAAGACGATTCGATCGTGCTGGCCAATACGAATACGACCGGCAACATGATATTGACCAGTTCCGACGATATTACCAACGCCGATAATGCTTCGATCACCGTCGATCGGATTCAGTTGAACGCTGCGGATGAAGTTCGTTTGGGGAACCAGTCGCTCGATAATTTAGCCAGTCACAATGGCGTGTTGGAAGTGGGAGTGGTTGCCAACAATGCTTCGATCACGGCTAATTCCAATTTGCGATTGGATGGTGATTTACCTGTCGATCCGACAATCAATGATCCAGGTGCCGCTGTGGTGCTAGGAACCGATGTCGCGGGTACTCTGTTTGCAGAAAGCCAAACCGGATTTATCGATCAAACCGAAGGCGATCTCGATGCGACTCGATTGGGTTTGGTTGCCGCCCAACGTATTCATATGAATAGTATCCGGTCGAACAACGTAGCTTTTGCCGCATCGGCGGGTGATTCGAATGCCGCAAATCCCGGCGATCATCAAACTATTTTGTCAGCCTTAGAAGGGGTTAACCAGAGCGAAGTCAATGCTTTACTTGAGCAATCGGTATCGGTTCAGCACGATGGCGTTTTAACCATCACCACAGTCATCAATCCAGATGTAATCAGTACCGATGTTGCGACCGCATCGCAGACCGGCGTGGAAACGAATGCGGTGGAGGATGGAAGTGTCTTTCTTCAGGCCGAAACATCTTTGTTGATTAACAGCGACGTTTCGGCGTCGGCCACCAACGCCTTACCTCAGATCACAACCTACGTTGCTAACCCAGTGGGTGGAGCCAACGATCCCAGTGCGATCACATTTGGTGGGGGTGAGCTGATCGTTTCCGGGGTGATTGGAACGGATCAAAACAATGGGACAGTTAACAATTCAGAAGTGACCGCCTTTTTTGGCACTGACACCGATTTGGATGGAGATATCGACGCGTTTCTGGCCGATACAACGACGGTAATTCGACTGGAGGCTGGTTCGCAGGTCGCTGATCAATTCGTTAGAGCGTTGTACGGCAGTCCAGGAGAAGAAGGTTACCGGCTGGCATATATTTGGGACTCGCAGAGACGATTTGATCCAGAATTTGGTGCGGCTCAAGAAATTCCAAATCTTTACACCGCCAACAGTAGTGGTAACCCCGGCGAGCGGTTTGATTTGGAGATTGTCGATCAAAATACCCTGGCGACTCAAAATATTTCCGAAGCGGTGCCAACGATTCAAAACGGCTTGATTGAGTCCGATTTCCCCGACCTGGGCACGTTTAACTTTGAAACTTTGTTCGTCAAAGTGGATCCGTGGACGGCGGTCGCATTGGCCGAAAGAATTGGCGACCCCCAAGTATTCACGACGGTGATTGTTCGCAACGATCAGGATATCAACTTGTTTGTAGGTGATCTGGGGAACGTCGACAACTCGCTCAATTCAACCAGCGTCGTTCTTGAGGGGACGCTCGAAACCCAAGGGATCACAATTCCCAGTGTGCCATTTGACATCGAACCCAATCAGGTTGTCGTTTCCGATCCGGTGATTCCGGTTCAGCAGCAAGTACTGTTTATCCAAAACGTCGACCTGCCTGAACCTCCCAGGCCGGTTGATCCAGGAGTGATCAGTTATCAGGCGGTTGATATTACTGATCCTGATCTTGTGTTTGAGGTCGACGGGGAATTAATTCTCAAGAACCCTGAAAAAGAGTATGACTTTTTGGATCCGGGTGACGAACCAGAGGAACTCAAAAAGGTTAAAAAGAACCAAGTCGAACAGATCATCCAACGTATCAATCAGGACGAAAATGCAGAAGCAGGTCTGTGGTACAAAATCTTTATCGACTACGAAGATGGTAGCGGAAAAGAAGATGAATTACTGTTCTATTATTTTAAAACAGGGCAGGGGCAACAGGACGATGTTGGACCTGAATCTGATTTTGAAAACTCTGAACCGGACCCTCAAAATAATCAGGACGAACAAAGCCAGTGGATGGATGACAAGCAGCCTGAAGTTCAAATTGCTGGTTCTCCCGAAGTTGGACCGGAACTGCCAACCACGAATGTGGAGATTGGGGAAACGAAGATATCCGATTCGGCCAACGCGCGGGAAAAGTTGGGTCTGACTGCAGGTACTCTGTTGTTAGCCTCGCTGGCCGCGAAAAAATCAAAGACCCCAGTGATTGAAGAAGAAAAACTTGAAGACCAAAAATTTAGTCGAATTGAGCGTATGAAAAGAAAGATCGGATCCCTCATTCGACAGCAAAAACGAGCTTAAAACAACTCGATGCATCGGCCAGTCAAAGCAGAATAGACTGGCCGACAGGATGCATGGAGTCAGTCGGCCTAAGCCATTCTTTTGCTCAGACTTAAAGTCACAAAAGATTCAACCAGGCTTGACCGACTACTGATTCACGAACCGAACGATAGACAAAGCGTGTTGATTTAACGCACCTGATTTTGACGAGAATTTACGATGGCAAAATTAAGATGTTACGACTGCGGTAAAGAAGTTGCATTCAAAATTGGAATGACGACTTGCCCCCATTGCGATTCTGTATTTTCAGATGTTCAAATCAAAGTAGCGACCGACTCAATCGATGCGGAAACTTCGATTGATACCGCAAAGGCATCTCGGACGGTGGCGGCTCCTCAAAGTACGGAACCTTCCGACGATGATGGCGATTTTTCGTTGTCAAAAACGTTGAACGTGGAAGAAATCGGGATCTCCAGCAGTAAGACTGCCTTGGCAGCAGATCTGGGATACGTCGACAATCCAAACCATCTCAAAACTCTCGATACTCCCGAACAGGCTTACGCGTCTTCTACGACGACAAAAAGTAGTGCGATCCCTCCGCGAACGATTGCTGAAGATGATTCGGGCAGCGAGATCCGTGATTACCGAATTGAATCCGAACTTGGCCAAGGATCATTCGGAACGGTGTATCGGGCCATTCAGGTTCCGCTGGATCGAAGTGTGGCAATTAAGTTGTTAAAACCTTTGCCGCTGCCTCCCAGCACTGAAGGGGACCAGAGTCGTGTGTCGCGACTTCAACAAGAAAATCGGATGCGGGACGAATTTCTTCGAGAAGCCCAATTTACTGGCAAACTTGAACATCCAAACATTGTGCCCATTCACGACATCGGAATCGTGTCGGGAGGGCAAAGATCAGATCGTCCATTTTACGTCATGAAAGAAATCAAGGGGATTTCTTGGCAAGATTTGATCGACGAAAAAACGCGCGAAGAGAACCTTGAGATTTTTAAACGGGTGGTCGACGCCATCGGTTTCTCGCACAGCCGAGATATTCTGCACTGTGACTTGAAACCTGAAAACGTGATGTTAGGAGAGTTCGGTGAAGTGTTGGTCGTTGATTGGGGACAGGCAATCAATACCAACCAGTTGGAAACGTATCGTCCGGGCGGATCGCCCGCGTACTGTTCACCGGAAATGGCGCAGTATTGGTGCGATTTTGCTGAAAACCCGCACGAGTTTCCCAAGTCGGCCAGTTTGATTGGCCCCCGATCGGACGTTTATTTACTTGGCGCGATTTTGTTTCAGTTGGTTACCGGCAAGGCGCCCCACTTTGGGCGTCGCGGCGAAACGCCCGCCGACGTGATGCGTCGCGCCGCTCGCAATGAGATTCGCCGGTACGATGACTTTGTCGATGATGAATTGATGCAAATCGCATTGCGGGCAATACGTGTCGCGGATCAGCCCGAAATTTTAACGGTCACCGACTTACAAGAACAACTGAAGTCTTATGAGGATCGAAAACAGAGTATCGATATTCGAGACCGTGCCTTTGATCTGTTGGAAGAAGCGGAACGGAATTCAGATTACGAAACTTTTCAAAAAGCAAAATTTGGTTTCGAAGAATCGATAGAATTATGGGACAAAAATCCTACTGCGAAATCGGGGCTGCAAGCGACTCGATTGAAGTGCGCTAAATTGGCTTTGGGTGATCAAAACTTTGACCTCGGTTTAGAAATGTTGTCGGTGACGGATACCGATGAAGAAGTACAGATCAAAAGCCAATTGCGGGCAGGAAAGCGATCTCGTGATCAACGAAAGAAACTGGTTTTTGCGCTGAGTTTGGCATTTGCCGGTGCTGTGTTGTTGGGCGGGGGGCTGGCTTTGTTCCTTGGACAGAAAGCGATTTCCGAACGACGAAACGCTAATTTGGCGAAACAGGAAGCCAAGGAAGAACGACTGGCAGCTGACAAAGCGAAACAGGAAGCTGAGGTCGCCGTTGAAGCGGAGAAAAAAGCGAAGATCGAAATCGTCAATTTGAACGAGCAAAAGAAAGACGCAGTCGAAGCAAAATCAGCAGCGATAGAGGCCAAGGTGGCTGCAGAGGAGTTGCGAAACAAGGCGGTCGAGGCTGCCCAAGCTGCGGAAGAGGATCGAATTGCAGCGAACGAGGCAAAGGCGGCCGCAGAGCAAGCGGAAGAGGCAGCCAAAGAAGCTAAAAACAGGGCAGATGAGGATAAGTTGGCTGCTGAGAGGGCGAAAGAACGGGCCATCGAAGCTCAAAAACTTCTCCTCTATAAATCTTATATTTCCGCCATTGAGCAAAAAATAAATAGCGGGGACTTTAACGCAGCCCGTCAATTGCTCGATCGTGGTCAAGAGGCTGATCGACAGAGTTTTGAATGGCAACGACTGAATCTTCTGGCGCACCCTGAAGTTACTGGCAATAGTTTGTATCCCGATGAATCTTTAAAGCAAGCGGAACTTTCCGGTGACCGTTCGCGGTTGGTACTCTGTTTTGAAGATCGGATCGAGATTCGAAATCCTACTGACCTTTTAGCTCAGCCGATCGTTAATATGCAGTTTCAAGATCTGGATTTGGGAACCATCGGACGAGTTGCAATTTCCAAAGATGGTTCAACGTTGGCAATCGCTTCCGAAGGAACGATTCATCTGCTCGATGCCGAAACCGGTGACGAAAAATTTAGGCCCGCAGTAGCTCAATCGCTCGGCATCACCCATATTGAATTTAGTCAAGATGGGAATCGCTTCCTTTCGGTCGGTTCTGCTTCGTCGGTGAATCGAAAAAACGAACACGAGTTGATGGTGTTTGAACTGATTGATGGCCAATGGAGTAAGCTGCCAAACCCGCTGTTTAAGGGAGAACTGCCGCGCCCAACGTATGCAACTTTTTCTGGAAATGGCAGGCGGATCATTACCTCAAGCCGGGGCGAAGTCATTTCGGAGCAAAAGGCCTACGTGTTGGAGCTGAATGATAAAAACACTTTCGAATGGATCAAGCCGTGGAAGGGGCGTGAGCGTCGAATGCGGACTGGATTCGTAACCTCAATTTTTGCTGACGATGCAGGCCAGCAAGTGATCAGTAGTTTTAACTCCCAATCGCTCGACGGCGTCTCTAATCAAATTGTCGTTTGGAATGTGGATGAGTCGGATGGAACGTCGACGATTTCTACCCTGGGTTTCCCAACTCAGTCAGCTCAAACCGGTGATTACCCCCAAGTGAATCCTGCCTGGACGGCGGCCGTCAATACGCAGATTAATTCGCTGGACTACAACGGCGACATGTTACTGGCCGCTGGAGAGAATCGTCAGTTGTTGTACTGGGATGGGCTGTCGGACGGAGAGTTTTCTAAAATCGGAAAAGATCAACCGAAACGACTGGATGGGCATGGCAAAACGATTACCAATTGCGGCATTTTGAATGCGGGCAGTAAGTTCCTTTCGATTGCAGGTAACGAAAATCCCGAGATCCTTCTGACCGACACCAACCGACTGCGTCCCGAATTGAATGAAGTGAAATTGTTGGAAAACGAAAACGTTGGGCGTGGAAGTTCGCCGTCTTGTTATCATTTTGACGCAAATAAGAATCAGATCTTTATTGGGAATGACCAAGGATTGGTGTCAGTGAATTCATTGGACGACGTCGATCAATCGCTGTTGAAGTTCGAAGTTGCGGCCTGGAGAAATCATTTTGTCACTCGATCATCCCTGTTCGCACTTTCCAGCCGTGATGAATTGTTTCGATACAATTTGAGCACCGGCGAACTTGAATCGATTTTGACAACCATTTCGGAATTTGATCCAACCGAACCAAGCGTAGAAAAGAATGGCAGAATCGCTTCTTTCGAGGTTTCCCAAAACGGAAAAGTGGCACTGATTCAACGTCAAAATTTGAAGCAGGAATTTGAAATTTGGGATCTGGTAAATCAGACTCGAAAGATCGTCTCTTTCGCAGATCGTGGCACTTTAAAGAATAACCAGCAAATTCCGATCCTTAAAGTTTCCGATGATGGGCAATGGATTGTAGGGGGCAGAGTAAGTTTCTTTGTCTGGAAGAATGACGGCAGTTTTGTAAGTAAGGTCGAAGCGGATTTCAAACAGACGATCAGTAGCATCCGCTTTTTTGTGGATTCGGCAAAAATTGCCGTTGGTACCCAAGGTCGGCTTCGAATTTATGACTTGACTGAATCATCGCCTGATCAACCACTCAAACCTGTTTCGTACCGAATCTCAGGGTTTCCAGCATCGGTTGGGAAGCCGAATGTGGTTTCAGCCCGGACGATTAATGGTGAAGATTATCTGTTGATTCGAAGAGTTTTTAAAACAGAAAAAAAGCAGTCAGTTTCTGGATTGAATCTGATTCAGATCGGCGACGATGCTGAAATCGTTTCGGTACAGGAGTTTCCTGTGGCTCTGCAGGGAATAATCGCTTCGACTGGGAAAGTGATCTGTATTTCGCTGAATCGAGACGAAAAAGGAACGCCTGGTTTGGTCGGTTTCGATATTGCCGCTGGAAAGGAATATGTTCCTCGCGACGTTTTGGTTCCGCCTCGATTTTTTGATGGTCGAGCGAGTCAGCCCCGTCGAATTTTTAGCGAGATCTATGAATCCTCCGGAGAAGATTTGATTGTTTCATGGGCGATTAACAATCGACGCAATACTGTTTCTATCGATCAACAGGGCAACATTTCCAACCTTTGCGTGATTGGTAGCCCAGTCCTCGATTCAATCGGTCTGGCTGGTGAACAGTTAATTACTTTCGACAATGGAAATGTCAGATTTTGGAATTTTGACCCTCAGCGAAAATCGTCTGTCAGCCCCGGCGGATCACTGGTGGGTAATTTCCGCCTGTTCGATATTTCGCCTGACGGAAAAACTGCCTTTGCGGCATTGAACAATGGATCCCGCGTCGGCTTGGTTGACTTGCAAACTCGCAAGTGGAAGACGGATGTGAATATTCAAGATTCTACCGAGTTGACTACGGTTGCCTGGATGTCGGACAGTCAAACTTTGGCACTCGGTTTTTCGAATGGCCGAATCTCATTTTTGCAAGGTGATCAGGTTGTTGCAAGTAAGATTGAGGCCGCTGAAACACCTATCACCCAGTTGCGTTATTCCGAAGACGGAAGTTCGCTTGTTTTTGTTCAGGATGGTATCGCCAATGTGGTTCGAAAAGAAGACGACCGGTGGATTCAAGTTGTACTTCAATTTGGAAGCGGAGACGAAATTCGGACCGCAGACGTTTCCGCAGATGGAAATCGGGCCGTAACAGGATCGGCCAGTGGTCGGGTCGTCCTTTGGAATACCGAATCAAAGCAAGGTTCCTCGGAAACGGCGGACAGTACCGAGCGGGAGTTGTTAACGGTGAATCGAAATTTTCAGTCGTCAGTCCGAGAAGTCAGATTTGAAAATGATGATTCGTTTATTTTGACTTTTGAATCGGAATCTCCAACTCGAAGTGCTTTGCAAATTCCAGCCAAATAAAAAAACGCAGAAGAGAAATTCTCTTCTGCGTTATATGAGTCTTGATTTCGATAAACCAAAGGCCTCAAAAGTTTGGGGCAGTGGGCGGTTAGACGTTACCAGCCACGGCTTGGGCAATAGCCTCGTCCGCCGCCTCCGTAAAAACCACCTCCGTAAAATCCACGGTTATAAACGGGGGCTACTGGAACGGCTCGGAAGCCAGGGTTGTAAAATCCATTGCCAACCGTGATGGTCGTTGATGGAAATGCTGGTCGACGATAGCCGTGGTTGAATTGATTGAAGTTGTTAAAATTGTTGAAGTTGGAATATCCTCCACCGTAAAAACGAGCATCCTGGTTTCGCCCGATAGCTCGTCCGGCAACGCCGCCGACAATTCCTCCAATAGCAACACCCGCGAGTGTTTCGTCATTTTGGGCGCCAACGATACCGCCAAGAATCGCTCCGGCCAACGCGCCATTCCGCGTACCTCGCTGAGTAAAACTCTGTGCTTCGGCGAATGATGGAATGGACATCAAGGCACATGCGAAAGCAATCAGACCGAATTTGAGATAGGTTTTTGACATGAGAGTCTTTCTTTGAAAGGTTGGGGGGACTGTTTATGCTATCTGATAATTGCATCGTGCATGCCAAACTCGAATCCTCGCGAATTATTCGAAAAAAACGAAAATAGCGTTTTCAAGTGTCACCAGTTCGATGTCATGCTGGTATCTTTTTGATTTCAAGTTAAGCCTGTCGATTGCCGGATCAACCGTTGGGAATCATTCCGGGTCACTTGGATTTTGAGGCATGATCTTGAGGCTTTTCGTTGCACGGGAAGATGAACCCTTACAGAACACCTCTAAATTGAAACGGTCTTAGTTGTTTCACGCAGGTCGACCTGTGTGGATCAACGGGCTCCACGAAGGGCAAAACTTGAAACCTCGTCGCTGCCCCACTTTGGAAAGTCAGGTTGAATGTCTCGTTTGTTATCCATTTTATTCATTGGAGCGTTGATTGGATGTTCCGGTCGATCCGAATCGAATTCATCCACGATGCAGAACGAGCGGCCTTGGGGCGGACTGAAAGTTCAACAGGTTGGAATTCCGATCGAACAAGCCAATCAGGTGGTTGTGTTGCTTCACGGATATGGTGCTTCAGGATCGGATTTGGTTCCGTTGGCCGACGGTCTTCAAGGTGACAAGCGGACATTCGTTTTTCCAGCGGGTCCGATTCCGTTGGATTCGGGCGGCGTGGCTTGGGCTACATCGGAGGACGAGGTTCGATCGTCGGAACAAGCGTTGATCGGATTGGTGCAACACATTCAAAAAATGCGTCCCGAGGCAGAGATTGCCGTTGGTGGTTTTTCGCAGGGCGCTACGATGTCCAGCCTTCTTACAGATAAAGGATTGCCGATCAAACACTTGCTACTTTTTTCCCCCGGTTTGCTGGTGGAATCCTTTTCGGCTGCTTCTGGTGACGGTCCTAAAGTTATGATTGCTCATGGAACAGACGACGACGTTCTGGCTTATTCGGATGCGGAAAAGTTAAAAGAACTTTTGATTAGTGCGGGGTACGTGGTGAATTGGAAACCGTTTGAGGGTGGGCATTCAATCTTGATTGAAACCTTGAACGAAGCCAAGGCTCAACTGGATAAATCTAGCCAGGATCCTTAATCGTTGGGTCCAAAAAGTTATCTGGCTCCAAACTATCAAATCGGCCGGCTCTTCGGGGAACAATAACTTGCAACTCGTCATTCATGTTGATCCATTCGGGCTCCGCCTGTTGGGCAACATCGGCCGTTTGACCAAAATCGTGAGTCAAATCCAGGTTTAACTCTGAAATGGAGTGAGCTTGAAAACGAACATCACCACCAAGGCGATCAGGCTGGCGAGTCCGATTAGATATCCAAACGTACTCAACAGGTTCCAATTGCTTTCAGATTGAAGCGATTTAGATGTCCATTCAAGTTCAGCCACGTTCTCTTCAATCCGATCGAAGACTTTTTCTAAGAAATAGGTTTGTTTGGCATCGCAACCGGCGAAGTAACATCCAGCGAACCTGGGAAATTCGGTTTCGCCTGACGATTCGTCGATGCCGCATCCTTGCCCCAGTACGACTTTCAAGCCGGGCAGAATCGAAGAATAAAGACGACAGATGAATAGGACTAAATCCCGGTTCCCCTGGATGTGGGTTGATGAC
>JBCCSJ010000062.1:0-21796 GCA_039200505.1 Planctomycetota bacterium
AAGCTATACGTGGAACTACCCGGACACGATGATTTTTCCGAGATTCTGAATCGGACCGGAGGCAACTCCCGACCAGAAATCAATCCTGTTGCTTCCGGTGAAGATATTCTGGAGATGGGACGACTGCTTCGAGACGTTCCGATTGACAAACAGATCCAGGACTACTTAATTCGCATCGTGCGTGCTACTCATCCTACAGATTCCAATGCGACAACGAACATCAAAAAATACGTTCGATATGGTTCATCACCTCGCGGTGCCCAAGCTGTTTTGGCAGCCTCTAAAGCCAGAGCCCTGTTAGACGGACGATATCACGTTGCCAGTGAAGACATCAACCGCATGGCACTTCCCGCGTTACGTCACCGCGTACTGTTGAGTTTTGAAGGTGAAGCCGAAGGGAAAAGCACTGACGAAGTTATTCGTGATGTAATCGAGGAGGTAAAGTAGCGAATTCTAAAACGTGGTTGGCACCCAAAATGCCATGAGTCCGACCCTGACCTGCCAAACCCCGCGTCAAATGACTATTTTCACCGCTGCACTATTTATTCATGCTGACTGATCCCTCTTTTATTCGCCGCCTCGATTCCCTCTATCTGCTCGCGCGGAAGGTGCTTAACGGATCATTACAAGCGGATCGAAAAAGCGCAAAAAAAGGTACCGGAATCACGTTTGCCGATTACGCAGAGTATTTTTTAGGAGCCGACTACCGTTCGATTGACTGGCGAGTTTTTGCTCGATTTGAGAACCTGGTTATCAAGCTCTTCGAAGTTGAAGAAGATGCAACCATCTACATTTTGCTCGATCAAAGTGAATCGATGGTATCCAAGTTCCATTACGCCAAACAGCTTGCTGCTTCGTTAGGATATATCGCACTCAACTGTTTGGACCGGCTTTGTGTTTATGGGCTTACCGATAAACTGACTCCGGTTCTAACGACTTGCCGCGGTCGCGGAAGCGTAATGCCGTTTTTGCGAAACCTGGAATCCCTTCAGACGACCACGGGCGATAGCGAATTCAACAATGGCTGTCGACTGTTTCAGGCAAGGCATCAACGCCGAGCAGTCGTCATTATCCTGTCTGATTTTCTGTTCCCATCCGGCTTCGATGACGGCCTCAGTTTTCTTCAATGGCACAAACATGATATCTATTGCCTGCAGGTGCAGGATCAACAAGACACTCGTTGCGATTGGAAGGGCGATATCGAACTGGCCTGCATTGAAACTGATCAGCGCCGCCGAGTTACTGTGACGCCGAAAGAAGCCAAGTTATACGAGCAAGCGGTTGAATCGTGGAACCAAAAATTGGCACAGAGCTGCGCGCGACGAGGGATCGGACTCGCTTCGACGACGCCCGAAATCAGCTTTGATTTGGTGATTCAGGACATTCTTCGCAGAGGAGGACTGGTCGCGTGACGTTCGGCAACCCGTTATTTCTGTGGGCGTTTGTCAGCCTAATTCCTCTAATAGCCATCTATTTATTAAAGGTTCGCCCCAAAAGAAAACCAACCACTGCCTATTTTTTGTGGAACGACATTTTCCAGCAGCGCCGATCCAATTCGCTATTTCAGCGATTTCGCGATCTTCTGAGTCTGCTTCTCATGGCCCTGGCGTTTGCGGCAGTGGTTCTCGCACTTGCAAAACCAGAATGGAATCAATTAGGCAAGTCGGACTTCGTGTTGATCATTGACAACACCGCTTCTATGAACTCGTCAGATGGGATCGGCACACGATTGGACTCTGCCAAACGATCTGCCAAACAGATTGTCGAAGCTTTGGATGGCAATCAACGGTGTAGCGTTGCAACTCTATCCACCAAAATCACCTACCTTTCCAACCTGACTGACAATCCGCGCGAACTTTTGCAGGCAATCGATTCCATTGAACCGACTACCCTTCCCTTCCGCGATTCAGCATTGAGTCAGTTTCGTAATGAACAGGATTCAACACCCCAAACCAATCCCCAAGTTTCTGAAGAAACCGAATCGAATCAACCGGAGATACCTGCGACCCGGATCGTATTAATCAGTGACGGTCGCCTCGATGCAACCTTACCAGATAATTTTGAACTGATGAAAGTCGGATCTTCGCCCGGCAATAACTGTGGGATCATCGCATGTGATATGCAGCGACTACCGGGCAGTCAAAAAGCAACCCTGTTTTGTCAACTGGCGTCCAGCTATCCGGAAACCATCGAGGCTGAAATTGCAGTGACCATGGAAGATACAGATACCTTGGCCAAATTAATTCCGGTAACAATCCAGCCGGGCACAAATCCTCCGCTCCTTTTTGAGATTGAGAATGCAGTGGCTGGCAAGTGGAAACTTGAGTTGGACCTGGACGATTCTCTCAGTGACGATGACGAGGCATTTTTGGTATTACAACCTGTCCAGCAAGTACCCATTCAGGTCGATACCACCAATCGTTACTTCTATGAAAACAGTGTCTTGGCGTTCAGTGGAACCGGGGGGATCCTGAATTTGGTTGACAGCGGTGGGGCCATTTTGATTCGTCAAGGTACTGCGACAGAAGATTCAAGTGCTCCCAATTCCGACCTTCTTTTATTTCGCCCCGATGGAAAATCGGTTTGGTGGGACGACATTGGCGAAGAGATCGAAGTCGCGTTACCTCGGGCGATTAAGAGTGATCACCCAGTAATTCGTCATATCGACATTGCATCGATACCGTTTGTTGGAGCCAGACTTGTAAGTGCACCCTCTGCTGCGGAAATTCTTGTCGAAGCAGAGGATGGGACTCCGCTGATTTGGAGAATGAGTAACGCTGGATCTTCCGCCGTGGTCGTTAACTTGAATCCACTGGAGGCCAATTTTTATTTTAGTGCCTGGTTCCCCATTTTGGTTTATTCGTCGGCCACGCATTTAGCAGGCAGGACCGAATCGATACCTGCCACGGTTGCAACTGGGAATACTTCCTTCATTCCCGGATCTAAATCAGGTCAGCAAAACGAGCTTACAGATCCCCAACAGAATTCCATCACGGTAACTGGAAATCGAACCCCCGATCTGAATCAGGTCGGTTTTTACGAATTAAATTCGCCAGGAAGTAGATGGGACACTTCCGCCAGCCTGCTCAGCAGATTGGAAACGATGAATGATAATCAGGAAATCAAATCATCCGATCGTCCCATCAAGAAAGGCTGGTCACCCGTCGGTTTACTGACAGTTTTCGCGATCATCATTCTGATCACCGAATCCCTTCTTTATCAGCGAAGAAAGGTCGGGTGATGGAGCTGATTTCCTACAGGCCTTTGTGGTGGTTACTCGCCCTGGCCATCTTGGCATTTGGCTGGAAGATAAGCCTCGTCGACGCCTCCATCCAGAAACGTTTTGCGTCGCTATTTTTTCGGATGTTGGCAGTCGTATGTTTGATCTTGGCACTCTGCCGTCCTGTTGGCTTACTTCAATCAAACAAGTTGCACATCGTTTTTTTAGTCGACGTCTCCCAATCGATCGAACCAGCGGATGCAGAATTAGCGACCAAAAACATTCGCAAATCTATCGAAGCACTAAATTCTGGTGATACTTGGTCGGTCTACGCATTCGCCAATGGTTTACGATCGTTTGAATCACCGGAAAAACTGCAACAGCTACTTGACGACTGGCAAGAAATTAATGCGGATACGCAGTTTCGTAACGAATCCTTGATCTCAGAATCGCTCCTTGGTTCGCGCCTTTCATTCCCCAGCGATGCGATGAAGCGGATCGTTGTATTTACCGATGGGAAAGAGACTGTAACGGAACTAGCGGGCACTCTCGTCCAATTAAATGAAGAAAAAATTGATGTCCGCTGGCGAAAGATTCAATCCCTCCAACTTCCTGAAGCAGCAATACTTTCTTTGGAACCGTCCACTCGAATCGCGTTTGCAGGTGAAGTGGTCCGATTGACGACGGAAGTGTCCGCCAATCAAAACATGAGTGGAAAACTCCGTATCATCCATCGGGGTGTTGCCGTTCAAACCAAAGATATCCAGTTGATTGCCAATCGAACTCAAACGGTCTTGTTCGATGTCGACATGGTGACATCGGGTAACAGTCGTTGGTCGGTCGAACTGATCCCGGATGAGGATCACTTCCCAATCAACAATCAGCGGGGCTGTACGATCACGGTCCGTGGGAATCCGCGAATCTTGATCTTGCATGAAAATGAGCGTGACATGCGACCATTCGAACGAGCGATGGTCGAGCAGGATTTTTCGGTCGAAGTTCGTGGCAAGTTCGGGATGCCCGATAACATCCAGGACATGCTGGCCTTTGATGCGATGATACTTTCTGATTTCCCGGCAACTTCGATGTCGCTAAATCAGATGAACCTGCTGAAACGATACGTTCGCGATTTTGGCGGCGGCCTTGCGATGCTCGGTAGTGAAAACAGTTTTGGCCTCGGGGGATACCATAGAACGCCGGTTGAAGACGTACTTCCGTTGGTGTCCCGCTTTGAAAAGGAAAAGGAAAAACCTTCATTGGCAATGGTCCTGGTGATCGACAAATCGGGTTCGATGAATGGCATTCCGATCCAACTCGCTAGGCAGGCTGCCAAATCCGCCGTCGACTTATTAGGCACCCGCGATCAAATTGGCGTCATCGGGTTCGATGAACAGCCAACCATCATTAACGAAGTCACAAGTGCTGCTTCCAAAGATGCTGTTTTTGCCAACATCGACACGTTAGCAGCCAGCGGAGGCACAAATATGTACCCGGCAATGGTTGTAGGGAAAGAGATGCTTGAAGAAGCCAACGCCAAAATCAAACACATGATCTGCCTTAGCGATGGTTTTACTCAAGATGCCGATCATGAATCACTCGTCGATGCAATGACAAGTAGCGGAATCACCATCTCTACGGTTGCACTTGGCGAAGCAGATCGCAATCTGATGTCAAGAATCGCAGAACTTGGACGGGGCCGTTACTACGAAACGCAGGATCCTGCCAACGTTCCTCAAATATTCACCAAGGAAACAATGCAAGCTTCCAAATCGGCGATCAAAGAAGATTTATACGCTTCTGTGCAAACCGACGACCATCCATCACTGGCAGGCTTTCAAGAATCTGATTTGCCGTTTTCGTTGGGCTATGTGATGACGCAGCCTAAACCGAGCGCCCAAACACTGCTAGTCACTGAATCGGGCGATCCTCTTTTGGCAGTTTCACGTTACGGGTTGGGAGTTGGACTTGCATTTACGAGTGACCTGACCGAACGATGGGGCGGCGAATGGCTGGCATGGCCAGACTGCGGGAAATTTTGGGCTCAAGTTTTACGATCCACGATCCGGCAAAATAGCGGCGAAGGAATCCGTGTCCAAACGTCGATTCAAAACGATATTTGGAAACTTGACATCGAATGTAGAGACCCCAATGGACAACTTCAGTCCGCTGTACCGTGGGAATTGACAGTTCTGGACGAACAGGGCAAGTCTGTTTCCACGCCCGTCGAAGAAACTGGCATTGGAAAATACGAATCAGAAATCGAAATCGAGAATCAGCGGCAACTGAGTGTTCAATTACGAGACGCTGAAACCGATCGCTCCCGCACGATTCACTTCGATTCTCGCTATCCCAAAGAGTATCAGCTTGCCACTGACGCCGCCGAATGTATGTCAGAGCTTGCCACAATTGAACCTGAATCCATTCGGGACGATATTGAACCTCAATCCAAGCGGCAATTGGTGGTTCACTGGTTTTACTTTGCAGCCTTGGTCAGTTTGTTGATCGGCAACCTTTTACGTCGCGTGTAACAGAAATGGTTTTCGATAAGGCGATAACAAAAAGGGATATGACAAGTGTTTTCAGTTCGACAATCGCTATCGCGCAACCACCAAATCCTGCGCTGGTCAAACGGGCACCGTGACATCCTGTTAGTTTTCGCATCCCTTCGACGACCCGATACGCCCGTCACCGCTTACTTCATACTGGCAAAATCACTTTGAAACATGCTCCTGCCGATTCGGAGTTGCAAGCGAATAAATGACCGCCATGAGCGTCCACGATACGCTGGGAGATGGCCAAACCAAGACCCGTGCCATTTGTCTTTGTCGTAAAAAAAGGTTGAAATATTGACTCAAGATTTTCATTCAAGATTCCAACGCCGCTGTCGGTAATTGCAATAACGGCCGTATCATCTGCGAACGATAGCATCACCGTAATCGAACCCGCTTTACCGCTGGCAACGCGAGCGTTTTCTAATAGATTCCAGATTACCTGTCCGATGCGATAGCGATCAATTCGAAGCCCAGGCGGAAAGTCATCGCTGCCATCAATCGCAAATTCGATTGACGCATCGTCGGAATTGGCCTCGACAAGCTGCTGCCATGTTTCGCGGATGAGTGAAGCGATATTTGTGGGTGTTCTCTCCAGTACAATTGGGGCCGCATAATTGCGGACTTCGTCGAGTAAGGCATTGAGATGATCCAGCGAATTTTGAACTTTGCTGATCAATTCAAGGCTTTCAGGCATATCACGGACGTCAAATGCGAGATTCGTCAAACAGGCATGGCTTTTCTGAAGTGCGTTCCGACTTTCGTGGGCCAGTCCCGCCATCATCTGACCAATCGCAGCAAGTCGCTCGTTTTGTACCAGCTTTTTCTGATCAGAAATATCGCGGCAAATACCAGTGAACAGGCGATGATCATCAAGTTTCAACTCGCTGACTGCCAAGTGGAGCGGAAATGTTGATCCGTTTTTTCGCAAACCTAAAACCTCGCGGCCAATGCCGATGATCTTCCTTTCGCCGGTTGCAAGATAGTTTGCGAGGTATTGATCGTGGTTGGCTCGATCAGGCATCGGCATCAATAGGCTAATGTTGTTGCCAACGACTTCTTCGGCTGCGTAACCAAACAAATTTTCCATTGCCGGGTTCACGGATTCGACAATGCCAACTTCATTGATCGTGATGATCGCGTCCACGGCATTAGCAAGGATGGCCTCCAGTTGTTCTTGATAGCTATTGGATTCTAGGTTTTCGTTCACGGCGAGCTTGGCTTTGACGATGTTGGTTGGGTCTCGAAGAAAATTGTAACTTTTCTAAATCATTGCCGTAATATTGTCGCTCAGACATTCGTTTCGCGAGCCAACAAAAACTCGTGGGTGTGGCAAACTGACGAATCATTAGGAGTGACCTTTCCAAAGTCTGCTCTCTGCTGTGCCATGCAGGCGTCAAACTGCGCTCACGCGTAGGCGAGTTCCGTGGTTATCGATGGCATAGCCAAATAGCAAAATATAATTTCTGCATCATTGGATTTGGCCAGAGTCGTTGCCAGTGAGATCGCGGGCTGACACTCGCGAGACAAGTCAACTGGAACGAGAATACGTTTGAAAGTCTTCACAAGAATCTTCTTTGTGCTTGAGCACTGAATTGCGTCAACTTTCGAAAAATGAAATACATCGCGGTGAAGTCATGCAAAGTCGATGCCAGCCAAATAATATGCACGCCGATTCTGTCTTAAATACTGTCGCTTTTAGTTTCCCTTTCACTTGGATTTGGAAAATGAGCGTCCTTTACATAGCGGTGGCATTAGCGCTGGTCGTCGCAACGATCGCGATTTTGGCGTTTGTGGTTCAGGTGAAAACCGACCAGTTGATGGGCCTTGATACGCCGGCGCGAAGTATGCTGCATGACGAAGAGTAGCACAAATTTCCGATCCGCTATTGACGAAATGGATTGAAAATTTGTGCTATGGCGCGCTCTTCCGCACACTTCGTGCTCGATCGCCCAGCTGGTTTGCCTGTCCGGCTAGGCTTTACCGGCTTTTTTGTGATTTTTTAGTATTGGCATGACCATTGCTAAAACTTCAAAGCGTCAATCAACCTTCGGAGACTTCGATGATACCTATTCTTTTAGCTTGCGGCCTTGCATCTTCATTTCTTTTCCTTCTTTGCTTCGTTCTACCGAACCTCAACAAGCTGACTCATCGGTCAAAAATTGTCGAGCGTGAATTCAACGAAGTGAATTTGCCAACCAGTTGGTCCAAAAAAGCTGCTTAGTTGGTATTACGGAAATTCATTGCGTCATTCGAGTCGCCGTTACCACAACACTCTGATCGTTGTGATCAGCGGGCATTGCCCTGACGCGGCGGTCTACAAAATGCGTTTGTCACTCGGTGACCGCGGTTTGCTCTGTAGCGACGGAGTCAGCGGCGAGCTTTCAGATGAAGAAATCAAAGTGCTTCTTCGTGATGCGGTCAGTCCTGAATAGTTTATGAGGACTTTATAGAAACCGCTAACAAGCAAGGTGGTTACGACAACGTTACCGCCTTGGTAGCCATTTGCGAACCAAGTTGATACTGATCTTTAATTTACCCAGGGTTCACGATGTTACTCACGGGCGTAAAAAAAGGGGTCGTTTTTCCTTTTGACTTTTCCGATCTGTCAATCGAAGGGCTTCGACGCACCATAGACATGGTCGAAGATCCTTTGCTAGTTCAAGTCGTTTTCGTTTCGGATTACCCGTCGGGCAATGACTATGAAGGGATTTGGGGAACAAATGAGCCTGACAGCATTATCAGGAATCATCTGGCTGCTTTTAAAAAGACTCTCAAAGAAGCGAGCGGTTTTCCCGATCTCGAACTCAACGTTCTGTTCGGCAGCCCGAGTGCACAAATTGCAAGATTTGCGTCCAAAAATGATGCCATCCTGATTGTTATGCCGTCTCATGGACGTTCGGGCTTCAGTCGATTCGTGCTTGGGAGCGTTGCCGAAAGAGTTTTGCGGCTTGCTGAATGCCCCGTTTTGATCCTGAAAGACCTCGTGCAATCCGAAGAACCAACGACATCCGGCCACTAACCTCCCCGAGCGTCGCTACGAACAGGCCCTTTCACAATAGACACCCTTCAACGTGCGACACGTCAATGTTGGCACAGCCAAGACTTTTAAAACCGACTGAAACCTAACCAAAGCATGAATTTCATTCTCATTCGCCAGCAGTGAAATTCAAAATCTCACATCACCGTGTTCTCTCGACAACGCCCTGTTCAGAAGGTCATTTTTCTACCTTGATTCTGATGGTTCTTTCGCAGTTTGCTGAACGGCAAGCTGAGCCAACTCTGCCGCACGTTTTGCCATGCAGTTTTCACATTGTCCGTTGCAAGTTTTCTTCACTGTCTGTTCGCTGGTCGTCTGCATTTCGTTCTTCCCTGATTTTTGGAGTACTTAACCAGTCAAACAAGCAAGTACCATGCCGATGCCGCCCGCCTGAAATTACTGGTCAATTCTCCGTGAACTTGACTCACAGGCGCGCCACATCGCACGAAGTGAGCGGTTCGGCACGCGTGCATCGGCGCGCTCAAATCAAAAACAAAGCGATCAACCACAAATCGCAATTCGGCTCCCCAATTGCTTCAACAGCCTCCACTCCCAATTTCACTCGACCAGAAAGGCGAAAGATGACACGAATTGTCAGCAGTACGAGTGATCCGATCGGTTATGCTGGACGTATTATGAGTCGTCGACGTGTGCATCATTTGTTGGTGCTCGATGAGTTTGGGCGACCAACTGGTATTTTGACATCCCTGGACGTTCTTGGGGAAGTCTTTGATCGTACGGTTTCCCAACGACAACTTGCCAGTGCCGTTTGATTCTTATAGCGAGCGAACCAGTGAATACCTTCCTCAATTCGAAGCCAATGGATTCGGTAAAGTTCTCCAAGATTAATCTGCTGATCGTTGACGACGAAGACGACTTTCGCGACCAAGCCTATAACTATTTTCGACGCGTCGGATTCAACATAGATCAGGCGGAGGACGGTGAAGAAGCGCTTAACGTTGCGACGAATCGAAAATTCGATGTGGTAGTGCTAGACATTCACATGCCGGGCCTTTCAGGCTTAGATGTGCTGGAGCAACTGGTCCAACGTGACCCTACAACGAAGGTCATCATGCTGACCGGCGGCGGTACGATCCAGCATGCCGTCGATTCGATGAAGAAAGGAGCCTACGACTTCATCACCAAACCGGCAAAACTTGACGATCTCCAGCGACTCGTTGTGCGAGCCAGTGAAGCGCATTGGCTCGAAAAAGAAAATCGCCAACTAAAAGAAGTCATTCGACGAACGACGCCCAACCACCAGATGATTGGCCAGTCGCAGCAGATGCAGGAGGTCTTTCGGCTGATCGAGCGTACCGCGAGTACGGACAAGCCAGTTTTGATTCAGGGTGAGAGCGGGACGGGTAAAGAACTGGTCGCGAGGGCGATTCATCGCGCAAGTCCCGTTGCTGATAAACCGCTGATCGTGGTCAACTGCGCAGCGTTAGCGGAGCAGCTTCTTGAGAGCGAACTGTTTGGCCACGAGAAAGGTGCGTTTACAAGCGCGGTTTCGGCGAAGCAAGGACTTTTTGAACTTGCCGATGGCGGAACACTTTTTATCGACGAATTTGGCGAAATGTCGGGAGGCCTTCAAGTCAAGCTTTTGCGCGTGTTGCAAGATGGCAGCATGCGTCGCGTTGGCTCAGTTACCGAACAGAATGTCAACGTTCGCGTAATCGCAGCTACTAATCGCGACCTTGAAAAAGAAGTTGCCGAAAAGCGATTTCGTGAAGACCTCTACTATCGCATCAACGTGTTGGGCATTCAGCTTCCGCCGTTGCGTCATCGCGACGGCGATATTGAGTTGCTTGTTCGTGAGTTCGCTGGTTCAGACTGGAAAGTCTCAGACGACGTCATGAACTGCTTGGCTCGGTACAGCTGGCCTGGCAATGTCAGGCAGCTTCAAAATGCAATCGAACGGGCCAAAGTCCTCGCCGAAGAGGACGAAATTGAGCTGAAAAACTTACCGCATGCGATTGTAGAACCGCCTCAAGTTCCTGCCCCTGCGGGCGAAGCTGCAACGCCACGTGCCGAAAAGCTCGACCTTGAAACGCTGAATAAGATCCATGTTGAACAGACTTACATTCGCTGCAACAAGAACAAAACTCGAACCGCCCGCGCGCTCGGCATCAACCGACGATCGTTGTACCGACTGTTAGAAAAGTTTGATATTCAATGAGCCAAATTAAAAGGGAGCCGGAAGTTAGTTCCGATTTTCCACCGGACACCGAGAATTTTGCTGAATCACCGCACTGCAATTCATGATCTTAAGATCAAGCTTCCAATTTTCAGAAACCCGGTCTTTTCCCGGCTGATCCTCTACGCAAAAAAGATGCAAGACATAATTCTTGTAAAGAATTCTCGAATCTGGGCAGTCTCTTTTAAGCCGGCTCGGCCAATCATTCGCATGCCACTCCAACCATTCGAATCCAATCAAGGGGAAGTGATTGATTGGATCGTTGCCCCAGAAGATGGAATCGCAAGGAAGAAACTTGGTTCTGGATTCCAGGTTTGGAAAGCTTTTTCGGCGGCGGCAATGAATTCGCTGGCAAGTTCTGAATCGACAGCCGCTATCGCGCAACCACCAAATCCCGCGCCGGTCAGGCGGGCACCGTAGCATCCCGGTAACTGTTTCATGATGTTTACGACTCGATCAAGCCCGTCACTGCTCACTTCGTAATCGTATTTTAAACTAGCATGACTTTCGTCAAACAAATTTCCAAGCGATGAGAAATCGCCGGAAATCAGTGCGTCGGCCGCCAATGCAACGCGTAAGTTTTCAGTTGCAACGTGTTTGATCCGGCGATGCAATTTTTCAGGCAAAAAGCCTTGAGCCCACTGAACTACTTCAAGGTCAATATCGGAGAAGGATCGCAACTCGGGAAACTCAGGCAACTGATCCCGCGACGTGCTGGACGGACCCGTTGCCTTACTCGAATGATTTTCTTTCAGGTGTTCGTTTAACATCCGAAAGGCCTTATCGCATTCTGTGCATCTTTCGTTGTAGGCCGAGCCAGCAAGAGTACGACTCAGTTTCGTATCAGCCACGACGATCGATAAGCTGGATGGTATTGGGATTGAATCGAACTCCATCGTCTGGCAATCGATCTTTAGAGCGTAACCCTGAATCGCTGCCGCGCTGATGAATTGGTCCATCAATCCACACTGCAATCCGATAAATTCTCTTTCAGCTCGCTGGGCAAGCCTAGCAAGCTCCAGTGCCCTGGGAATTTCTGCTTCTGCGGACGTCAACATTGCCAAAAGACAGGCAACTTCAACAGCGGCGGAACTGCTAAGTCCGCTGGCAACGGGAATATTCCCATAGACAACAGCATCCATCCCCTTAAGCGAATAGCCCGCTTCGCCCAAAACCGATGCGGCCGCTTTGAAGTAGTCAATCCATTCGATATCGCTTTTTAAAAGTGGCTTTCCAAGTTCAAACTGCGAGTTCTGTTGAAAATTGTGCGAATAGACGTTGATCAGAGAATCAGTGCGAGGCGTAAACAGGATCGCAATTTTCCGATCAATCGCCATGGGCAAAACCAAACCTTCGTTGTAGTCCGTGTGCTCTCCGATCAAATTGACACGACCGGGAGCCTGAGCGATAAACCGGGCATGATGGCCAAATTTTTGCAAGAACAATTCCTTGAGCCCTGCATTCATCATATTCCCTCACAGATGGTGATCGACATTTTTAACTATGCTAAGGACTCGCCATGGATTAAGTTACCGGCTAGCTTCACTGAAGATTCGATTTTTGTGGGTAATTCACTAAGCAAGCCGGTAAATAAATGTTTCGCGAGTACTAAGTTACTGAAACTGAGAGCGTCGACGTTAAAAATCTGGACCAATTGACTATTTCATTTTGAGTTGGGCCGGCCGCATTGGCTAGACGACGACACCGGCAAAAAATTCTGCAAAAGAAAAATGGGTTTCATGAAAATAAGCACCGAATTATTCCATTTTTCAACGAGCGCGCGGCAGTGGTTGATCGGACTACTGGGGTGCTTACTCACCATCGTTCACACATCTACCTTATTGGCTGAACAACCAAACATCCTGGTGTTTTTATCGGATGACCACTCGCAAGTCGATTCGAGCCTTTATGGCAATACGAATATCCCAACGCCCAACTTGGAATTGTTAGCTCGTGACGGGATGATGTTCACCCATGCGTTTGTCGCTTCACCGAGTTGCGCTCCAAGTCGAGCCGCAATG
Source organism: Planctomycetota bacterium (assembly GCA_039200505.1). GTDB lineage: Bacteria > Planctomycetota > Planctomycetia > Pirellulales > Pirellulaceae > Mariniblastus. The sequence continues at coordinate 13,028 of JBCCSJ010000062.1, forward strand.
CTCACCGGGCTGATGCCGGCTCGAAACGGAGCCGAAGGCAATCACGAGCGTCCTCATCCGGACGTTAAAAGCTTAATCAAAAATCTCCAGAAGGCTGGATACGAGGTCGCTGCATTTGGGAAAGTCGCTCATAACAACTACGCACCTCAATTTGGATTTGATCATATCCAAACTTTGGGCAGCATTCGAGTTCAACACGATGTCCTTCTGTCAGCGATTAAAAAGTATCTTGAATCACGAGATCAAAACAAGCCAGTTTGTGTGTTTGCGGGGACCGGAAATCCTCATGTCCCCTGGCCTGATAAGTCGACTTTTTCGACCGATCAAGTCGAGCTTCCTCCCCACAATCTTGACACACCAGAAACGCGCCGACATCGGGCTGCCTATTATGAAGAGATTCGAGGCCTCGACTTTTTATTGGGTGATCTGCGTTCCATTGCGGATCAGCATTTGGGCGACAATACGCTGTTCATTTACACCAGCGATCATGGTTCGCAATGGCCGTTTGGAAAATGGAACCTCTACGATTACGGGACAAGGGTCCCATTTGTGGCCGCTTGGAAAGGAACGATCGCTCAAGGAACTCAGTCGAATGCGATGATCAGTTGGGTCGACTTGTTACCAACACTGATCGACATTGGCGGGGGTCAAACCCAAGCAGATCTTGATGGTCGTTCTTTCAAGCAAGTCCTGTTAGGCAGGGTAGATCGCCACCGCAATAAAATCTTCACCACACACACCGGCGACAAACGTAAAAACCTCTTTCCCATGCGGTCTGTTCGAACGCGAAATTGGAAACTGATTCACAACGTTCATCCCCAATGGGCTCACACAAATCATTCGGACATCGACCGCAAACCGCTTGCCGGTGCCTATTGGCATGAATGGGCGGATTTAGCCAAAAAGGATCCACAAGCAAAAACAATTGTCGACCGATATTTTCGACGAGACGAATTTGAATTGTTCGATCTGGACAAAGATCCTTGGGAGCAAAACAACCTGGCGGAACTTCTCGAACATGCCGAACGACTGGCTACCATGAAAACGGTACTGAGTTCATGGATGAAAGATCAGGGTGACACCGTTAAAGTCAAATTCAAACCCCGACTGCTCAGCGATCTGAAAGAATGGCATCCCGATTTTTTCGAAGAAAGACTCGCCCGCGAGCCCCAACCTCCAACCAACCGAAATCAAAAGAAACGTAAGAACCGAAACAAGAAATCCGACCAACCAAAGAATAAATAATCGTTGGTCGACAAGCAGACGCTCAAGGCATCCTCCCTACCACCACCGGTTCGAAACCAATGAAATGATCCAGAGTTGCGATGGAAAGGGCGAAACCAAAAACTTTCAGGAGTTCAAACCAATGATGACCAGAGACCACAGGCGATTCAGTCTTTCGAAAATCAGATCCTTCGTGAATCAAGGATCAAGGCATTCAAATATCGACGAATTCAAATTTGCCTTGTTGAATTTTTGTCGAGCCAACATCGTCATCGCAACGGTTTGGTTTACCCTCCTGATTTCTCCCTGTTTGGCTCAAACGGATACGACTGCCTTGATTAGGCCTATCGCAGGATCCCGCGTCATCCTTGGCAATGGTGAGATTGCCGATTACACCGTTCAATGTTTTTTGCATCTTTGCCGTAAAGAAGATCCTAACATTGCCGTCATCTGTTTGGATAGCGATCCACGAATCACCCAATCTCGCCTGGAAGAAATTGGAGCGGGTTCGGTGCAAATGATCAGGGAACTGGAATCGGATGCTCAGGCACTGACTTTACAGATGCTGAATTTGGATGGAGTATGGATCGAAGGGAAAACGGATGCTGTTGTCAGAAATCGATTGCTTCTAGCATTGCTTAAGAACGTGACACTGCGAAATGGAGTCATTGCCGTGGATTCGTCCGCTGTCTCGCTGTTGGCAGAACTAGATGATCAAGATGATTCGAAACGGCTTGCATCTCCATTTTCAAAATTTGATTTTCAATTTGGTGACCGAGTTTCCAATTCTAAACAGCCAGATTCCGATTCGAATCGTGTCATTTGTGGCGTCCCCGATTCTTCGATTCTTGTGGTTCACGAGGGACGCCGAATCGCTGGCTATGGCGATCAAGACGTCAGACTTTTGGTCGAAGCAGCCAATGGTTGGCCCGAAAGTCGAGGTACTTTCGAGTGTCCGGATGTGTTCAGTGCCGGTAGCTATCCGTTCTACGGCAGCGATCTTTTTACATGGATTCGCAGGGCCAATGAGCGGACGCAAAAACTCTTTCCGCCTCAAAATCCTGCTACTCCGGTGGTCGAATCAGGTTCGTTGTTCCTCCATGGTGGTTCTCGAGTTGAACCTGAAATCATGCAACAATTCATGCAACTAGCCGGCGGCGACGATGCAGCGATTGTGTGTATTCCCAGCGCTCAAAGTTTTGACTGGTCTGAACAACCCGATTCTTACAGTGCCGACGTCCTTGCCGAACTTGGACATTCCAACTTCGAAATACTTCACACCGATGACCCTTTGGTTGCCAATACAAGCGAAGCGATGGCAACCATCCTGAACAATGCAAACGGTGTTTGGATCGACGGTGGTCGAACCTATCGTTTCATGGATAGCTATCAAGGCACTCGCGTTGAAAAATTGATCGCCGGAGTATTACAACGAGGGGGCGTGGTGGGAGGCAGTTCCGCCGGCTGCCAGGTGCCGAGCGATTTTTTAGTTCGAGGAAATCCACGAACCAATCGGGACATCGTCAACGAGGGATACACGCGAGGAATGGGGCTACTGAAAGGCGTGATCATCGACGCCCACTTTATTCAACGTGAACGTCAGGAACCGTTTCTTGAATTAATCAAGCAGTATCCACAGATGCTGGGAATTGGAATCGACGAACGAACGGCGATCATTGTTCAGAACTCAACCGCCAAAGTGGTTGGATCCCATGCCGTATCTTTCTACGATCTCAAATCGCAAACAACTGACAATTTCAAGCCTGAGATTTTGAAGGCAGGAGACCGTTACGATTTGAAGGAAAGAAAGAAATCGGATTAATGCCCGACTTATTCTTCAAACCACTTTGACGTTTTGATCAATCGTACGGAGTTTGGTTTGAGCGTACAAAACCGTCACCGCCGTCATCACCAACACCGTGATCACCATCGAGTACCATACATATTCGACCGGCCATTTCCACAAGATCACGACCGCATAAATCATCGGGATCGGAATGATCAGTTTCCGAAATATGGTTTCAAAGAATCCGTACATCGGACGCTTGATGGCTTGCAAAAATGCGATGTGGGCCGAAGTCATCACGAACGCCCATTGAATTGTCATCATGATACGAGCGTAATAAACTCCGATTTCAAGCACTTCGGGGTCTTCCGTGAACAGTCCAAACACCGATTCGGCAAAGATAAAAATGATGGTCGAAGTCAGCAGTGCCAATGCAAACCCAGCCAAAATACAAACTTTCATCGTCTGTCGAATTCGATCATATTTTCGAGCCCCATTGTTTTGCCCCACTAAAGCCATGATGGCGGTCGACAATCCAAAAGTTGGCAGCAACGCGATCTGTTCAATTCGAGTGGTTACTCCGAATGCCGCCACGGTCGCATCGCCATAAACTTGCAGAAAATAGGTCGTGGAAAAAAATCCGATCGCCACCGACAACGTGTTAAAACTGGCAGGTATGCCCTGCACTAATAGATCTTTATAAACAGCCAGATCCGGAATCAACTCGGTGGACGATTCCAAAGTCACAAGCCGCCTTCGTAACACGGTCGAGACCATAAACATGAAACCGAAACTTTGAATGATCACGGTTGCCCAGGCGATTCCCGCCAATCCCATCGCCGGAACCCCGTAGCCACCGTACAAAAACCATGGATCAAAAATCAGGTTAAGGAAAAATCCGGCAATCAACACCATCCCGAACGTCTTACTGTCACCATGAGCCACGAGGATCGAATTACACAACCCCGTCCCGACAAAAAAGATGGAACCCAGAAAAATCGGAGTCATGTAATCCACCGATAGCTCAAGATAATCGCCGGTCGCTCCCAAGACTTCGAACAAGGGGCGTTGGACAGCCAAACCAAACGTTGTCAGTCCGATCGTAATCCAAAGACCAAGCGAAGCGGCTTGCAGAATTAAACGATTTTTCTTGTCATCGTCATGTTCCCCGATCGCATTGGCAACCAGCGCTGAAGTCGCTCGCGAGAGACCACTGGCGGCGGCAATCATCATCAAAAACACGGGAAAACTAAGTGCCATCGCGGCCAACGCCTGAGTCGAAATCCGGCCCCCGTAAAACGAGTCGACCACGTTGTACATCGTCTGAAAGAACCACCCAATACTTGCCGGGGCCGCCAGGTCGCGAACGTGCCTCCCAACGGATCCGTGGGTCAAATCAAGGGCGCTCATCTTGTATGTTACTTCCGGGGGAAAAGTGGCGTTCGAAATCTTCCCGCAAGCATAGCGGTCATTCGCGTCTCACGGTACAGGGTGCCGTGAAGTTCCCACGATCTCAGGGACCAGAATCCACCACTGGACCTTTAAAAAAAAGCCGCATCAACGACATCCCGGTTAGAGTCACCGCTGGCACCAGGCAAAGCAACATCGAAACGACAAACTTTGTCTTAATTGCTTTGAACTCGTCTTCGATTTGGGTAGCCGCATCGAGTTCCAGGGCTCCAAAGGGATCCCCTTCTACAGGTTGAAGCGATGCCATCAGCTGACTTTGAAACCAATATTGGTTGGCGATCATACCGATCAAACTTAGGACCGCCAAAAAACCAAGGAACATCACCAATCCGTCCACCCACCAAAACAACGGCTTGCGGATGACAATCTGCACAAAGGCACTGACAACTTGAAGAGCCCCAAAGATGATCAGTCCCAACCCGACACCCCACAGCAACCATCCTAAACCGACAAACAGGTTACTGATCGTGGCCGGCATTTCGAACATCCCAAAATCGCCACGGAAACCATTCCGAAGCTGTTCCGAAATAAAAGACAGGACGACAACCTCAACAAACTTAAATCGCGAAACCACCACAAACGCTCCCAACCAGACCGCGAGAACACCCGATATAAACGCCAGAAAAAAAGTTCCCGACGTTTGGTAGCCAGGTTGTCTGGGTTTCGGCTTTTCTTTTGGTGCCGGTTGAACGACGGGAGCCTGGCGTACGAGAACTCCTGCCGGTGCCGCTGCGGGGCGATCATTGGCAACGGTAATCGGAGCGGCGTCGCCTGTGCCAGACAGAATCGCATCCATGTCGCTGAATTCATCATCAAACAGCGGTTTGTCTGGTCCAGATTTTCGTGGTCCAGATTTCCCTGACTGCTTTTGATTGATGCTCGATGGGACCGAAACGCGGGCAGGATCGTGAACAAATTGAGAAGCCTGAATCGTGAACTTGGTTCCGCATTGGCACTTGACCTTTTTTCCGATCAACTGCTTTTTCAAGTTCTTGTATTGCTTCCCGCAAGTCGGGCAAGAAACGGAAACTGACAAAATTCACCCGCTGACTATTTCTTCAGATTGACACAAACGATTTCCTTGTCGTTGCGAACGATGATGGCCCCATTCGCATAGGCAGGGTGCGACCAAACGACGTTTCTTCCTCTGGCAACCGAAGTAGGCTCCAGCAATTTCGCCCGATCCAATTCTTCGAATCCTTCCGTGGACAATTTGCCGATCATCAACTCACCAAGGTCGTTGAACAAAAAGTATTTGTCTTCGTTGGGTGTGATGAAAGCGTTGGAAAACATCTGCGGCTTTTTCCCGCCCAGCCACGTTTCATTATTCCACTTCATCTCGGCAGAATCCAGCTGGATACAACGCATCACCCCTCCTCCACGGCGCGTGTATCCAATCCCATAAGCATAACCTGCCTTAACCACGGGAGTTGCCATCATAGCATTCATCGCGTCATCCAACTTTGGATTCTTGGCAAAGTTGCGCCAAACTTCTTTGACTGAAGGTGGATTGGAATCCAGCTCCAGCATCAATGCACCTTTATAAAATTCGGCAATCAAAACCTGATTGCCAGTAATCACCGGGGTTGCAATTGTCACGATTGACGGATTGGGCTCTTCAGGAAAGGCAACATTCCAAAACTCGTTTCCGTTTTTCGGATCGACCGCCGTAATTCCTTCTCCATGCCAAAATATCAACTGCCGTTCTCCGTTTTCGGGCTCATAAATGACCACTGGAGAATAGGCGATGTCTTTCGTGGAAACGCTTTTCCACAATTCTTTCCCGGTCGATTTATCGAAACAGACGAGTCCACTCCCCTTCCCTCCTACCGGTACAATCAATTGATCACCATCGACATAAGGATGCGAAGCGTATCCCCACAACGGTGGTTGGGTGGAGTACTCTTCGGTCAACTCTTTTTCCCAAACCACATTACCATCGACTCGATTCAGGCAGATTAATTTTCCCATTGCGCCCAAAGTGAAAACAAAATCACCATCTACTGTTGGAGTACATCGAGGCCCCGTCGGATAAGCAATCTTGTATTCGCATGGATACGAGTGAGTCCAAACTATTTGTCCCGTCTTTCGATCCAGACACAAAACCCTTTCAACACCTTCAATCGGGCCTTGTTGACGGATGTTGTTTTCCGTCTTGATTCCGGTTCCTTCATCTTTCTGGCGGTCCATTACAAAAACATGGTCACCCGCAACAGACGGTCCGGCGTAGCCCGAACCAATATCCTGCCGCCAGACGACTTGGGGGCCTGATTCAGGAAACTGGTCAATCATCCCAGTCTCTTTCCATACACCGTCATAGTCGGGCCCCATCCAGCGAGGCCAATCATCCGCTTGAACCGATCCAGACGGCGGTAGCAGAATTAAAACAACGAATAGTTTGATCAAAAATAATCTCATTCTCGCTCCAAGTTTCAGGTTGCCAAGTTTTGCATTTGCATTGCCTCTATTTTGGCGGTCTGCAAAAAAGAAAGTGGCTTCGCACCAGCAAGTTTAGCCGTTTTTGGATGTGGCTGTCGCGAAAAAGTTCTTTTTCGAAAACTGATGGACCCGGCGATGGCGACGGCGGTTCTGGATGCGGAGGGTGTGGTGGACGTGGTGGTTAAACAACCGACGCAGAATTTCTTCTACACCTGCTTGCAGTTCTCGGTAGGCGATAATGCAAAGATCTCAGGCGAAATCCATTACGTCGTGTGCAAAGGTCTTGCGATTGCTAGGCACAGCGTGACCTACTCGGATTTGAAAACCAAATCTCGAGCTTGATCGGGAGAAACGATTTTGCCATCCAATTGGGCTCGTCGGACTCGATCGAGAATGATCTTAAACTTCGGACCCTTTTCAACTCCCATCTGAATCAAATCACCTCCGTTGATCAGAGGTGGTGGGTTCAATTTTTCCGTCGGCCAATAGAGCCGGGCTCGGCAAAAACTCAATCCTGCAGAATTCCCGTAACAAGCTTCGGCAACTCGAATCGCCCTTTCGATATTGGGGTTTAGGAACAAAGGTTGCACTTCGGACCAGGCGACTTCATGAGCCGACGGCAACTTCGTAAAGTTCTCGACGATCCAGGCGATTGCCTCTCTTTCATCATTGGATAACTTCCAACGGTTATTGACTCGTTCGAGCCCATACTTGCGGCACAAAGGATCTAACAGAATGGCCGCCGCGGCACAGAAGTCATTCATTTTCAAACGACTCAAGCGATCAATTCTTTCGCTCCATCCCTCCTCATCATCTTCGAACAACAAACCCGCCCCGGGAATAACGTATTGAATCAGCTTACTTTTTCTTAACAATTCAACGGCTTTAATTCGATTTACATCCTCCAACATCCGCCGAATTTCAGCTCCGATGCGTTCGCCACTCACTGAATCGATCTCATGGCTATGTTTTTCAATCGCCGCCATCGTTTCAGGTTCGATCACAAATTGAAACGTGGAAGCAAATCGAATCCCTCGAAGCATTCGCAATTTGTCTTCATTGATCCGCTCGTGAGGGTTGCCAATGGCCCGAATCAGTTCAGCCTGCAGATCATCGTAACCCTGAACATAATCGAGTACCTCTGCTTTGACAGGGTCAAAGAACATGCCATTGATCGTAAAATCCCGGCGAAGTGCATCTTCTCGAGCGTCGGTGAATTCGACGGAATCGGGCCGTCTACCATCGGAATACCCACCATCCTTGCGAAAGGTGGCTACTTCGATCTGCCCCGCACTCTTAGGTCCCAGCACGGTGATCACCCCAAAAGAAGCTCCGATGGCAAGCGTTCTTTTAAATCCAAAAACTTCCCGCACTTGATCCGGAAGAGCACTGGTGGCGACATCGTAATCTTTTGGCTTTCGAGACAACAATTGGTCCCGAACGCAGCCTCCTGCCCAAAGCGCCTGAAAGCCCGAAGTTTGAAGCGTTTTGACAACTTCGATTGCAAAATCTTGTGGCTTCATAAACCAAATTCTCTATCAGCAGGGCGACTCAAAACTGCAAATTACCCGCGGGAAAAAATGAGACGGGTGCGTCTAGTTTCGGAAAATCGAAGGATCCAACCTAAGGTCACTCTTTTTAACCGCTACAGGCAATGATAGCACTCGAATCTATCTTTCCAATAATTCGAAAAACAATCATCCTAATCAGCTTACTGCCCAGAACGGATTCGAGGCTGAACATGAGCAAAATATCGCGGTGGACCAAACAAATCTCGCAGTCCGGCAAAGAAATGATTCGTGACGTTTCGACAGTCATTTCCGGCATTCGAGAATTTAAAAGAAACGGCC
>JBCCSJ010000063.1:0-21343 GCA_039200505.1 Planctomycetota bacterium
GTCCCGCTTGCCGAGCGGGATCCAGATCGTCGCCGATCAAAGTCCCGGGTTATTGCGTGCTGACTCCCGGTCGACTGGGCCGCCGAGCAAAAGTGAAGTACGTCCCGCTTGCCGAGCGGGATCCAGATCGTCGCCGATCAAAGTCCCGGGTTATTGCGTGCTGACTCCCGGTCGACTGGGTCGCCGAGCAGGAGTGTAAGTACAACAATCTTTCGGGCAGACATCCCAGTTGGGTGGCAACTGACCGATCGCTCTTTTTCGTGTTCCAGTGGTTCTCTCGAGAATTAGCTCACGAATCATTCCAATAAAGGAGGGATGAACACCGACCGACTTGGCCCGCACCATGTTGATTCCCAACTCGTCACACAGTTCTTTGGCTTCGGTATCCAAATCAAATAAAACTTCCATGTGATCTGAAACAAATCCAACAGGCATGATGATTAAATCTTGCACGTTGGTGGTTTTTGATAATTCCTCAATGCGATCGCAAACGTCCGGATCCAACCAAGGCTGAGACGGAGGGCCGGAACGACTTTGGTAAACGAGTTCCCAGTCGTAGTCACCCATATCTTCCATGATCAGTCGACACGCTTCATTGAGTTGGAGTGAATAATTGCAGTTGTCCGCCATCGACATCGGAATACTGTGTGCAGTGAACATGAACCGAGTGTCGGGTTTCCTGCTATCGGGAATTTCATTGAAAGCGGTGCGGACTCGATCAACAGAAGCGTCGATGTACAGCGGATGATTGAAAGCCATTCGCACCTTGTGCACCTCGGGAGCCCCTTCACCAATTTCTTGCTGGGCTTCCATGATGTTTTCTCGATATTGTCGGCATCCCGAATAACAACTGTATATCGAGGTGAAAAACGCGAGAGCTCTTTTGACGCCGTCCTGTTTCATCTGCCTCAGGGCATCGGGAATCATGGGGTGCCAATTTCGATTCCCCCAATAAACAGGAAGCTTAATTTCGTGATCCGCCAATTCTTTTTCAAGTGCCGAAATCAGCTCACGGTTCTGGTCATTAATCGGACTCACTCCATCAAAATGACGATAGTGTTCGGCCACTTCCAGCATCCGTTCCCGTGGTACGTTTTTTCCGCGCAGAACATTTTCTAGAAATGGCATGACTTCTTCTTGACCCTCCGGGCCACCGAAGCTGATCACGATTATGGCATCAAACTTGGACATTGGCTTCTTTCGAATTCAGTTTGTCACATACGTTTTCGGGGATCAGAATGGCGAACGGCAGTTCACCGTCAGGAAATCGACAGCACGCCGCTTGGAAGGATCCCGTCACTGCAGTTTCATTCGTTTCGTCAACGATTTCAAAATCGTACTCCAGACTCTTGCCATCGTTGCCAATCAAATCGAGCCGAACAATGACTTTTTCTTGGTAAACCAATGGACGCTCGATGTGGATTTCGGCTTTTAGCCGGGGGAAGCCCATCGTTCCTTTTTGGTCACGAAGTACGACCCCTAAACCCCGGCTTCGCAAAAATGCGTACTCCGCTTCTTCCATCATTCGTACGTAAGACGAAAAATGAGCAAAACCGGTCGAATCGGTATCCACCAATCGAACTTCCCGCGGAAACTCAAATTTTGCGATGGGCGATAGAATGGAATCCTCCGAGTGTCGAAACTGATTCATCAAATTCGAAGATGAAACGAACGTTTTATCAATTTTGGGTGCAGGTTATGGAACCGTCAAATGACCACTGGCACAACCGGGACGCATGGGATCGGCTGGCTAAAAATCAAGACCGATTGGCTAAACCAGCCCGTCAAAGCGACTTTGAGGATCCGCTTGCGGCCGTAGATGGTCCAGGGTGGCTGGGACAAGATATCACCGGTAAACGGGTTTTGTGCCTGGCTGCCGGGGGTGGCCGACAGGGACCGATTTATTCATCCGCTGGAGCGATTGTCACCGTGGTCGATTTGAGTCCTGCGATGTTGGAATTGGATCGAAAAGTAGCGAAACAGCGAAATCTGCAATTGAGAACGGTGGAAGCATCGATGGACGACCTCTCAGCCTTGCCTGATAGCAGTTTTGAAATTGTAATTCACCCGGTGAGCACTTGTTACGTTCCTCGTATCGAACCCGTTTATGCTGAAGTTGCAAGAGTTCTCATTGCTGGCGGGTTGTATATCAGCCAACATAAAAATCCTGTCAGCCTTCAATCGACAGTCGACACTCAGCATGGTTGCTATCAGATCCAACATTCTTATTACCAAACCGATCCTTTGCCAGCTTGCCCTCGTCCAAACTTGATTCGTGAGGACGGAACGCTTGAGTATATTCATCGCCTTGAGGTAGTGATCGGTGCAATGTGTCGCGTGGGGCTTTTCATTGAAGATTTGACGGAACCATTTCACGCCAAGCCTGATTCCGAAATGGACAGTTTTGGTCATCGGAGCCAGTTTATCGCTCCGTATCTTCGAATCAAAGCTCGCAACTCGAAAAAGAAAACCACCGGAATTTTTCTGGACTGACCCCGATCGTCAAACAATCAAATAGTGCAAGGCTTTGTTTTCATTCGGTTGTATCCGGCCTTATCTGTTTCAGCAGTTGAGGCGTTAGCATTTGTCCAAACAGCTAGGTCGTTGGTTTCGCGGAAATGCAGTCCGTTGTAGTGTCCCGCTCGGCAAGCGGGACGTACTTTGTCGGCAAGCGTGTGCCGAGGCAAACCCTACCCAAAATGTTCTGTCAAACCGGAGATTACGGGCTGCCCAAAGCCTAAACAATTCAAATGGATTGTTACGAATTAATCATTAGCCGCTCGGCGTTAGCCGCGGTTGCTTCCACCCGCATCTTTTAAACGCATTGCGTTCCAGCAGTTGATGCCTTGGCCTCAAACTTTTTGTACGCAGCCTCTACACCTTCTTGTTTTAATTTAAGCATGGCTGTTGTTGGGATAAACAGTGAAACGAACCCAGTCCGACCGCAAGATTTCGCGATGGAAGTCCGACAACAGTTCGTTCTGCAAAAACGGCTTTCAAAATATCAACGGCAATTTCATCTTCTGGAACTCCAAACTGCGGCACAATCAGTTTTTCGTTACAAATCAAAAAGTTGCAATAGCTTGCGGGGATCGTTCGTCCGTGAAATTGCATCGGCTCCGGGGTTGGCATCTCGATGAGGTTGATATCATGGCGGCCAAGTTTGCTAAGTTGGCTTTGCAAGTGGGTAACATTTTCATGAACCTTTTTATGAATCACTCGATTGGCAATCGGTGAACCTGCAAAAACAATATCTCCACTGGTTGTGAATCGAGCGAGTTGATCAATGTGCCCATCGGTATCGTCCCCCTGAATCGTTGCGTGAGGCAACCACAAAACATGCTCGGTTCCGGTCCATCGAGAAAGCACAGAATTGGCGTAATCAATATTGGTATCTGGGTTTCGATTGGAATTCAAAACGCAACACGACGTCGTTAAGAGTAAGCCAGCCCCATCGACCTCAATGGCTCCTCCTTCCAGACAAAAGTCAACGAAGTACAACGGGACATTCGCGATTTCTGAAACTCGCTTGGCAACTGCCTGATCCAGATCAAACGGTGGGTACTTTTGGCCCCAACCGTTGTAATGCCACGATATCGCCGATAGCTGGCTGATAGACTGATTGATCACGAACGTGGGACCATAATCACGGATCCAGGCATCGTTTGTTTCAACCGGATGAATAAAAACTTGCGACCGTTTGCCGATTTTGTTGGCAAGATCGGATACACAGGCTTCGGGTGCTAAAAGATTCACGTGTTGCACTTCAGCAACTTCGTCTATTAGAGTCAAAAACTCATCTTGGGCCGAAACTAAATTTCTGGGCCAGGTATCCTTGTTATGAGGCCAACTGAACCACGTTGCCAGTTGGTGTTCCCATTCCGGTGGCATTCGAAACTTGGGGATCCTATCGTTCAATGATCGCCCCAGCGTTGCAAAAGTCCGTCGTAAGAATCGATTCGCCGGTCCCGAAAAAATGGCCAATGGGTGCGAGCGACCTCGACCAGGGAAAGATCACAGGCCGTAGAAATTGTTTCGTCAGTCTTGTCTCCGGCCGATCGCAATAGATTGCCATAGGGATCGGCAATCAATGATGAGCCCCAAAACTCAATGTTGTCCTCAATGCCAACTCGATTGGGGGCGACCAGAAAAACTCCGTTCGCAATCGCGTGGGATCGCATCATCGTTTGCCAGGCGGAACGCTGAGATTCGCCAAATTGCACTTTTTCTGATTGTTGCCAACCGATGGCGGTTGGGTAGATCAGGATCTCGGCTCCCTTCATCGCGGTCAAACGCGCTGCCTCGGGAAACCACTGATCCCAACAAATACAGACTCCTAATTTGCCTACCGTGGTTTCAAAACATTGAAAGCCTAGATCTCCGGGAGTGAAATAAAATTTTTCGTAAAAGAAAGGATCGTCGGGGATATGCATCTTACGATAGATCCCCTTCAGGCTGCCATCAGATTCAATAACGACTGCGGAGTTATGAAAAAGCCCTGCGGTTCGCCGCTCGAATACTCCTGCGACGATCACGATCGAAAGCTCTTTTGCCAAGTCACCTAGTTTTTGAGTTGTCGGCCCGGGGATTGATTCAGCTAATTGGAATGGGTCGTGGTCTTCCGCTTGGCAAAAGTATCGGCTCGAAAACAGCTCTTGAAGACAAATCAAACGTGAACCACTGGCGGCTGATTCTCGAATCTTGGCGATCGTGTTTTCCAGATTACGATCCAAATCATGAGCGCATGCTGTCTGGATTGCAGAAACCTGGACGACATTGGGAGATTTCATGGCACTCTTTTAAAATTTATTAGGGCGTCAATTGAACCACATCGCGTCGTGATGATGGCAAAAGGGATTCTATTTCCGAATTGTATTTGACGACGGCGATAAATAACGAATGATTCCAGTAAAGTACGCATTTGATTGGTCGATTGAATGGAATATCTTCAACAAATTGTCAAACCAGACTCACGCCCACCGATGCCTTGACCTGAACCATATTAGCTGTTGACCATGTTAAAAAAACCACCTGTTGGCTTGTTCGTTACCGGTACTGATACCGAAGTCGGTAAAACATTCGTCGCATCCATGATTGCAGCTCAACTAGCGAAGGAAGGGCACCGAGTAGGCGTGTATAAACCTTTGGCTACCGATTGTGTTTCCGATGGCCGTCAACTGGTTTCGGAGGATGCGGTAGCACTCTGGGAAGCGGCAGGACGACCGCTCAGCCTTCACAGTGTCTGCCCACAACGTTTTCAAGCACCTCTGGCTCCTCACCTTGCAGCCCGGAACGAAGGGAAGGAAGTGGATGCCGGGCTGTTAAGAACGGGATTGTCAGATTGGGTCGACGAGTGTGATATTATGATTGTTGAAGGCGCTGGCGGACTGATGTCCCCAGCCACCGAAGAAGACTTTTTTGCTGATCTGGCCTACGAATTTGGCTACCCAACCGTTGTCGTGGTACCCAATCAAATCGGGGCGATTAATCAGGCATTGCAAACTTTGATCACAGCTGCCTGCTTCCGGGATGGAATTCCCGTCGCCGGTGTCGTTCTGAATGATTCGAGAATGTTCGATGGAGACGTTAGCATGGAATCGAATCGAAGTGAAATTGCCGATCGTTCAATTCCTCCGGTACTAACGAGACTTCGGTATGAAGGGACCAAGTTTGATGAGCCCATCGACTGGTTTGAGATAGCTCAAAAAAGTGTAGATTCTCTACCCAAAATGGATACGTTTCAGGTAAGTGCTGAGTAGATATCGACTATCGCGATTCATCATTGAGGTTGACTCGGTCCTGCCACGAACTTGATCGAAAGCGACAAGTCTTTTTTTAATTTGGCTTAAGGTTACCAGTAGCCTATTATTTGTTACTATTTCTAATCCTTGAGCCGTTTGTCGTTCGGCGGATCCTCCTTTGGCCAAGCGGTTTCGAATTCGAATTCCATGATTTTGCCGCGTGGTTTTTGAAATGGTCAAGTAACGACTGCCAGCACGAATCATATTTTTTATCGGATACACAGACCTATCCACTTGCGATTTAGTGGACATCTGTATAACATGCGCGTATACAGAAAGGAACCACTCAATGTTGCAGGAAAAACTTACTAAACGCCAACAAACTGTTTTCGACTACATACGTAAAAAGATCGAAAAAGATGGTTACGGCCCGACGATTCGCGAGATTGCTGACAAGATGGGTTTTGCCTCCCCCAATGGTGTCATTTGCCATTTGACCGCACTGGA
Organism: Planctomycetota bacterium; assembly: GCA_039200505.1. GTDB lineage: Bacteria > Planctomycetota > Planctomycetia > Pirellulales > Pirellulaceae > Mariniblastus. The sequence continues at coordinate 6,249 of JBCCSJ010000063.1, forward strand.
AAAGAAGGGTCTGATTACTCGGCTGAACAATAAATCCCGGTCCATTTCATTGACGGACGAAGTCACTCAGGAATTAAACGGCTTCCCGATGGCAGGTAGAGTCGCTGCAGGTGCTTTGATGGAGGCTGTAGAGCAAACCGAACGGTTAGACATCACCAGTTTATGGCCGCAGAGGGGAACGTATGTTCTGGAGGTGGATGGCGATTCGATGATCGACGCCCAAATTGCACCGGGCGATTATGTTGTTGTCAAAAAACGACACACCGCGTCGCGAGGTGACATTGTTGTGGCTCGAACTTCTGACGGAGATGCGACTCTAAAATATTGGTTCCCTGAAAAAAATCGCATCCGACTTCAGCCTGCCAACAAGTCGATGAAGCCGATCTACTCGAAAGATGCCAAAGTGATCGGTGTCGTTATCGGAGTCATCCGAAAGCTGAAATAAAGCGATGTTCAGAATGGGCAGACATTTTTATGAACTCGAATTTTTTGTCTCCGAAGCAGAGTATTCGAACAGCATTGGTACAAATCCATTGGTGAATCCAGAGAAGCACATGTGAATAGCTCAGGGTGGCAGCCCCGAGATTTCCCAACCCTAACTAACACAAGCCTCTCTGAATTGAATTCGAATTCAGCGTTTTTCATACCGTAATTGACCCGAACGCAGCGGCGATCGAAAACACCCAACAGCCAATCTTTCACCAGAACTTTTCTTCTTTGATTGATGTTCATTGGCAATTGTGTCATTGAAAACGGATAGTCGCTAACAACACTCAGTGGCCTGTCTCACTGTTCCAAGTAAGGATTCATGTCTCCTCCAAAATCACCACTCGCCCGTCGATTCTGGCGTGTAGCTTATCAAAGACTCGAGGAATCCGAAGTACTAAACAAAGCTGGATACTATATCGGCAGTGTCTACCTTGCCCGGATATTCCGTCGAATGCGTGTTGAAGGCGCTGATCTTAAACTCGACACCCACCAAAGACCAAGAAGATGTGGAAGCCGAGTTTAGAGGGCAACGGGCACATTGCTTTGAATGGCTAAGACTTCGATACTACCGGACCGGAGCACCACAACTTCCCGTTGATGTCAGCGCATCGCTGACCTTTGTGTCATCATGGGAAACATCTATACGATATAAAGCGGGGATGGGTGTACCCGATGATTCCGCTCGTTTTCTAACAGATGTTCAAAAAATTGTAGAATGGGCAGACAACAGGATATAATAAGCAAATGGTAAAAATACTTGGAGAAACTGACAGCCATGTCGAACTGATCGCCAATTCATTGCGCGAGTTTGAAAAGTCTCATGAATACGCCAATTGCATTGTATACCGTTACAATCCAGCTTCCATCCGTGTCAAAATTGTTGACGTGATCTTTACGGGGCGTGACCGTAGCGTACGACATGACTACGCAATGGGCTACTTGCGGGAACTTCCAGACGATACGTTATCTCAAATCTCGTTGCTTATTTGCTTAGAACCGGGCGAAACATCATTGATAGATTTGGAATTTAAAGACCCATCCAAGTCAATGCTGTGATCATTAAAGTACATATGGTTCAAAAATGTATCCAGCTCCATGAGCTAATAATCATGGCCCCATAATTTGGTTACTTCGTGCCTAAGTATTCGTTGATTGAATAACATCGCGATGGCATTTACGGTGCATACAAAAAAGTATGACTTGCAAGCTTTTTTATCTCCGGAGTGCCACCTTCAATAGCCGCTGAGGCCATTATTGTTTTGCAACTTCGTAGCTGCTTTCGAAAAACGCGAATCAAACGACGACGAATCAAACTTGTTTGACGACGACTGAGATATTCTGTCCACCAAAACCAAAGCTGTTGGTGAGGGCGACATTGCATGTCGCTTCTCGAGCGACGTTCGGAATATAGTCCAAATCACAAAGAGGATCAGGGTTTTCGTAATTGATCGTAGGAGGCAAAACGTTGTCTCTCATCGCCATCAAGCACACGATCAATTCGGTTGCACCAGCTGCCGCAATCAGGTGCCCCATCATGCTCTTGGTACTAGAAATAGGTGTCTTTTCGGCTTTATCGCCAAACACTTCGCGGCACGCTTTGGTTTCAACTTTGTCGTTCACCGTAGTGGAAGTCCCATGAGCATTCACGTAGTCGATGTCGTCTGATTCAATTCCAGCATCGGCAAGTGCCATTCGCATGCAACCGACCGCGCCTCGACCTTCAGGGTGGATGTCAGTGACTCGATAGGCGTCTGCAGTCGATCCATAACCAACAATTTCTCCCCAAATATGAGCCCCCCTTGCCCGAGCGTGTTCGTATTCTTCTAAAACCACCATCGCCGCTCCTTCTCCCAGAACAAATCCATCTCGAAGGCGATCAAAAGGTCGCGAAGCACCGGTTGGATCGTCGTTATTCGTCGAAAGCGCTGTCAAAAGATTGAATCCGGTCACTCCGAACGGGTGAATCATGCTGTGGGTTCCGCCAGAAAGCATCACATCCGCTTCGCCTCGACGAATAATTTCGGTCGCTTCCCCCACGGCCTGGTTACTGGCTGCACAAGCGGTCAAGCAATTCGCGTTGGGACCCTGGGCATTAAACATGCTGGCGATATGACCCACCGGCATGTTGGGTTCCTGTTCCAATTCGACAACCGGGTTCAACGAATCAAGCCCTGCTTTCGTGAATTTGAGCAGATCCAGATTCCCTTCACTATCCAATGACTTTGCCATCATGGCGGCGAACGAGTAAAAGTCCTGGTTCCCTTCTCCGCTACCCATGTAAACGCCAAACCGGCGTGGGTCTTTGATGTGATCTCCAATGCCAGACGCTTCGAATGCCTGGATTCCGGCTCCGGCAGCAAACCTTGAATGTCGGCCTCGATATTTCCAAAGTTCAGGATCATCGACGACATCTTTGATATCCCAATTTTTGATTTCGGCAGAAATCTTGGTGGGAAAATTACTGGCGTCAAAAATCGAGGTGTATCCGACTCCTGACTTACCTTCTTTGATAGCTGCCCAAACAGTTTCGATATCATTGCCGAGTGGATTTATGACTCCCACACCGGTCACAACGACCCGACGACGCTCTCCGGAAGCAATCATTTTTGACTCCAATAACTAAACGAAGCTCGAACTATCAGGATCATTCCGCTTACCACCCAAGTTGGACGTTCCGTTTTGTCCTGCTTACTGACCCGGTTCGAGACCGGATCCAATTTTTAAAAACGCGTGTTCCGCTTCGATCATGTGATCGGGAACCTGGATCGGCGTACCGTCTGGATTGACTCCGACTTCAAACGTACGCAGCAACCGGACCATTCTGCAGAATTCTGCCGGTTCAAATAATTCAACGTTACCAAACCGATCGTCATCCAAAGTGGCAAACATCAACTCGATTTCCCCGTGCAGCTTGTCGCCGATATGGGACGTTCCCTCGATCATCGCCCCATTCCCTTCGCGGTTTTTAATTTCGACTCGATAGGTCAAAACATCGCCGGGATAGGCTTCGCAGTAAAACTTACACTTTGGAATTTTGGCTAAGACAACTTTGTCTTTGAAGTCAGAAATCTGCCCGACGAGGATGCCACCCGTTTGCGCAAAACCTTCCACGATCACAGATGCCGGACAAAAACTACGTCCGGGAGCGTAGTCATCGACGACTTCTTCGCTCAAACTGACCGCTTTCTCGGCTACGGCAGACTGGCCAGAAATAAATTCAGTGTAGCGGTCGATCCAAAACCAACGCATCTCAGAACCCTAAACAACACACGGGCCCTTCTACAAACGAAGGACCCGGTTTTGACAATTGTTGAAAATGCCTATGCAGCTTTTGTCTTGAGCGAGACGTAATTGCAAAGGTCTTTGACGGTCAGCAAGTTTCCAAAATCCTGGACGACAGGATTGGCTTCGAACCTTGTAAGGTCGGCAAAAGGCATCCGCTCTTTCAGCTTTTCCAAACCTTCAGGAGTTACCTTTCCGTCAGAAACGTACTCGGCATTGGTCAGAATATCATCGGGGAACAATTCGTCCCTTGGGATTTGGATGTCAAACGCTTTTTCCAGCTTGAAAACGATATCCAAAAAGTCGATCGACTCGGCTCCCAGGTCACCCACCATCGTGGCAGATTCGGTGACTTCGTCGTCGTCAACGCCCAAAGCATCGACGAGGGCCTCTTTTACTTTTTCAAATACCTCTGGATTGACAGGCATTCTTAACTCTCTTTAAAAAATGAAAGGGTTCGGCTTGTAAATGTTAAACGTATCTTGTTTTGTGCTGTCTGGTCAGTTCGTTGCGGTCACCGCGAAAGGAGCCGCTTGGACATCAGACAAATCCATCGGATCAAGGTGATTGCAAAGGCGACGAAATTCTTTTCGAAACCTCAAATTCATGTAATCGTCGATGGCAGGATCAACGGTCGATTCTCGATCGGCCAAATTAAACGTATCAATAACCAACCTTCCACTGGTGCACAGTTTTCCGTCGACGTTGCCTGATACTTTCAAACTGGTCAGACTGCCGTCCACTTTCTTGATTTCCGCATCGACGTGCATGGCATCGCCCGGTTGAACGAATCCCTGAAATTTTAAGCTCTTGGTTTCTCTCAACACGACCATCGAAAACTTGAAATCGTGGGTAGCTCGAATCAACCACATACTGGCCTGGAACATGGATTCGAGCATCAAAACGCCTGGCATGACAGGAAAGCGGGGAAAATGATCCTTCAAATATTCTTCAGAGAGTGACAGTCCCTTGATTCCACAGATCGATTTGCCTTTTTCCAAAGCAATGATCCTATCAAGCTGTGAAAAACGCATGGATACTCTCGAAAATTAGCTAACCGGAAAAATCGGTAAACCCGACAATTTGATCGAATTTAGCAAAATGGAGAATTTGCCTCAACAACAAATAAGGCACCAAATTGGGATATTGCCCGCCAATAACCGACATTTAATCGACCTCTTGGGTCAATGCTCTCGATTCAAAACCGGTAGCCCTCAATTTGAATCGGGGCCGGTTCCATATTCGGAGATAGGATCGGTCGTCACTAAAGTTAGTTTTTGATAAAATTTGCCATGCGAAGAGGAATAGCTGTCTCACCTGGAGTCGCGGTTGGAACCGCCTATGTAATCCACCAGATCTTCGTCAACCCGGACACGAAACGGCTGGAAGACTCCGAAATTACCGCCGAACTGGCAAACTACGAGACGGCTCGCGATAAAGCCGGCGAAGATCTACGCGCCCTTGAACGTAAAGTTGCCGCTCAGGTCGGCCATGATGAGGCAGCAATTTTTGCCATTCACCAAGCGATCTTGCGAGACGCTGCATTTACCAACAAGATTCGCACCTGGATTGTTGATGACCGGATGACAGCACCAGCCGCGTTGCATCGACTGCTAGGTGAATACACGACTTTGTTTGCTCGCACGAACGATGAGTACCTTCAGGAAAGACTCAATGACGTTCGCGACGTCATCATCCGCCTTAGCGGTCATTTATCCGACTTTCTAAAACCGGACCAAAAAGTCGCCGAAGGCCCCATCATCGTGATCGCTGACGAACTGCTTCCTTCGCAGGTGGTTGCTCTTGGAGATATTGATGTTCATGGAATCGTAACCCAAAAAGGGAGTCAAACTAGCCACGCCGCGATCGTCGCCCGATCGCGTGGCATCCCGGCTGTATCTGGCGTGAAGGGTATCGTCCGGAAAGTCAAAACGGGTGACACCATTATCGTGGATGGTCGCGATGGTCATGTCGAACTGAAACCCAATTCCGAAACGATTAGTGCCTATAAAAAAATCGAACGCGAATTTGTCGACCTTAAAGATAAATTGGCCACCAATCGGGATCTTCCCGCAATGACGGCCGACGAGGTCGAACTAAAACTTCAAGGGAATATCAACTCGGTGGCCGACGCGACCGCTGCAGGAGCAATGGGGGCTTCGGGGGTTGGTCTCTACCGAACCGAATACCTCTATTTGACTCATTCGAGTGTTCCCGATGAAAACGAACAGTACGAAAACTACCGGGCAATCGTAGCAGCCAGCCCCAACCATAACGTCACCATTCGAACCCTCGATATCGGTGGGGATAAAACGGTTGCCTATTTGGGACACCATCATCAAGAAGCCAATCCGTTTATGGGCTGGCGAAGCATTCGCCTATCCTTTGAGCATCCCGAATTTTTTAATACTCAAATTCGTGCCATCGTTCGAGCGGCTTCCGAGTTCCCCGAGGGCACGATTCGGTTGATGTTTCCCATGGTGACCAGTGTCGAGGAAGTTCGTCGACTTAGAAGCATGGTCAGAAGAGCTTACAAAACGCTAAATAACCGCGGAATCGTCACCAAAGAAGTTCCGATCGGGATGATGCTCGAGGTTCCGGCCGCCGCAGTTTCGATCCGAACCATGATCGACCTGGTCGACTTCGTTTCGATTGGATCTAACGACTTGGTGCAATATCTCATGGCAGCCGATCGTGACAATCCGAAAGTGGCTCATCTTTGCCAACCTTTGGCTCCACCGGTGCTGATTGTGCTTAAGCAGGTGATCGATGCCTGCAACGAAGCCAACGTACCCGTCACCGTTTGTGGGGAAATGGCTGGAAAGCCTCGAGCGTTTGTGCTGTTGCTTGGCATGGGCCTACGGCGGTTCAGCATGAGTCCTGCTTTTGTTCCAACGATCAAAAGACTGGCAAGCCAAATCACGATTGCTGAAGCTGAACAGATCGTAAAATCGGTGATGCGTTTCAAAACAACGGGCCAAGTCAAAAAATATATGACCCGAGTGATTGAGCAGATCGCACCTGATCTGAAAATCCTGGCAACCAGCTAATCCATTTCAGTAAAACGGATCCGCGTTTCACCGATTTAGCTAGAAGCCGAACCGATGCTCACGTACCGAGTTTCTCCGCATGCGAACGTGGCACACTGGCCATTGTATTCCCAGCAATCTTTACAATGAGGCGTCTTACAACGCGTGCAAATCACCAAATCAAACGTAATTTCACCGCTGCAAATAGGACATTTTACATCGTCGACCACGGTTGCCATGTCGTCATTGACGAACTCGATTCCTTCGGCGTCGACTAACATCATTTGGTCGAATAGTTCAAGAGAAAGCCTGAGAAAGTCGTCCAGCTTGACATAATCTTTGATAAACCCAGGTGTAGAAATCGTCAAATTCCCTCGATAGATCGTAACAATCAATTGATCATCTTTGGCAAGCCGACGAAGTTTTTCGATTTGCCAACGGACTCCGCGTGACAACAATCGCTGGACTGTTTCTGATTGGTTGGTGGCCGTTCGAAACGCAGAATCAAATTCACTGTCTGCCGTTTCCATTTTTTTGACGGATCGGGACCGAAACCCTGACTTTGAGAGATTGGAAGAGATTTCAAGAATGATCTTTGAGTTTGGCCAGACCATCGATATTTCAGTTTGCTTTCCACCCGCAAAGAAGAACGACTTTCGATTCCGGATTGAGCAAAATGTCCGACCGTAGTCGAATCTTAGACTTGGTCGAGATAGAAAAGGGAATCCAAATTTGACTCCTTTCGTGGCCGACTTGGCGACATAGCGCCTCCCTAATTTCTCATAGGTCCGATTCCAGCGACTAAGTCGATTTAGGAGGCCCACAATAATCGTCAATCCAACGGTGACAAAAATAAAACAGGTAAAAAGTATGATTACTGGGAGCACCCTTGCACCATCCAAACACAATCAAAGACGACAAGTTAAACCGATCCAGCTATTTCGATCTTTTGTCTAAGATTCACCTGACTCGGGTTCTCTGGCAACGACCTGAATCGAGTCGTCGACGAACGGAAATTCTGAATCCGCCTGATGACTCTGTTGAGCTTCGTCAAAATTGGAATGTGGCGGAGAAGTCGGCGGCAAATAATCGTCTTTCTTTTCTGTTCTGCCGTATGAATACCCAAGGGCCGCGCCTAACACCGCGATCGCGATGGATCCCAAGGAGATCCATATCCACGATAACCTTATGCCGGCCGAAAGATCCGATTCGCCGCTTAATTCTTTTACCTGATTCTCGCTGGCCTTGAGATTGGATTTTGTTTCTTCCAGTTTGCTTTTCAAGCGATCTTCGTTTTCCAGCGACGATTTCAGCCGAAACTCAGCATTGGCTCGATCTTCGGCATACTTTTCTGCCAGTGCCAATTGACCTTCCAGATTTACCTGCATCCGCTGGTTCTGAATACTTAATTCCGCATATTTCTCGACCAAGCCCGGCTTGCCGCTTTGTTGAGCGACTACCGAATCGAGCACTTCACGGTACGCCTGCTCTCGCATCGTCAAATCATTTTGACTTACTACAGCATCCACTTGGGATTCGAGTTTTGCTATTTGAGCCGCATTTTCGCCGTCGTTTGACGAAAGTAAATTCAATGCGATGACCAACAATAAACAGAATTGCATCGCTACCATGCCAAGGATGCCAAACTCGAAAACTGAGTTCCGCTGATTTCCTTGAATGATTTGAGAGGGACCATTGCCAAGTCCTACGCTCGAGTATCTTGGATCCAAATTCATCATCGGTTCCTTATTATAGATTCTTGCAAATTGGTCGAGTTCCAATTGCCGGAAACGACCGGTCGTCAAGATAAACCCACCTGTCCGCTGAGTCCTGGGTTGCGAATCGTCAACCCATTGGAACCAACCCCGATCCTGTTCACAGGGATCAATGACCAGCGCGACATCCAATGGGCGATTGAAAAAGTTGTTGCAAATAAACAAGTCCATACCCGATAGAAAAACACTCCAGCCCGGATGGGTGTGATACCAGCCAACCATCTCTAGTTCGGGTCGAAACAGGTCTCTTTGACGGGTAATTTGCGACCACGTTTCGTGTGTGAATTTGAAACTTCCCTTGGTTGCTTCGTAATGCTCTGCTCGCAGGCTATCTGTAATTATAACAAATGGTTTACCTTGATCGTCGATCAATTGCCGCCCGAGCATCACCCCACCCAGCTCGACCCGAGTGTTGCTTAACGCATGGGCTTCCATGTCCCTCATCACATCAAGATCAACGAAAATCAGTAACTCTTCTGAACTGATTTTGCCTATTTCGGCTGTTGCAAAGTGCGCATCCTGGTCTGGCCGAAGCCCTCGTTCCGGTTCTGCCTGTTCCACATCGCCAAACTGGATCCCGGATGTCATCTTTCACCCGATCCAATCCGGCTCGAATCCCTCGATCCAGTGAGTTGCAGATGAAATGCCTGATCTTCGGTCACCACGGAAACAATGTCGTTGTCAGGAATCCCCAGGTCGGCCAGTGAGCGATCCGACCAGTCAGAACTTTCTAGGCCCGCTGAAATTTCGCATGTCGTGACAGGCTGGAGAGGTTGGCTACATGTCCCACACACGCCACGGGTCGCTCCGACTTTACATAGCGGCTCATCTACAATCACATCTTTTTGGCAAGCACGGCACTCTAAACGAATAAGAAAGTCTCGATCCAAGACTAAAGTCAACTCGGATAGAGGGACCTCAAATTGACTTGCCACCGCTTGAAAGAAGTCCGCCAATTTCGCTTCATGGGTAACACCACGGATCGAAGTAATGTTTTCGTAGGTTTCATGAGACATACAATCCTCGCGTCGTTGAAATCGAGTCTTGTAAAAATTATTCACCACACCGTTGAACACCATTGCGGATCCCTCGGCCGTAGGCATCTCATGAATCAATTTCAGTGCCTCTTGGACCTGCAAACCACCAATAATCGAAGCGATCGTCGGCGCTGTCGGTACCCTGCCTCTTTGAATGTCTTCCTGCTTAAGCAACGGACAACTGTAACGCAGCGATATCAGGCGATAGTCATTTTCAGTCATCGCACATTCGTAACAAGATCCGTGAGGCGGCACAAAAACCTTGGCAACACCATTGATTTCCTGAATCCCACCATCGATCCACGGCGTAGTTACTTTCCAACACATCCGGTTGATCCAAAGCCGCGCCTCCCGATTGTCGACACAGCAAATCACAAGATCAACCGCTCGAACCAGCCCTAAACCGATGTCGGTTAAAACGTTTCCATGCAGTGGTATCAAATTGCAATCCGAGTTAAGCTCGCGGGCCATTTCAGCTGCGACGACCGCTTTTGACATCCCCTTGTGGTGCGAACGAAACAGCACCGAACGAGTAAGATTGGACTCCTGGATTTCATCCATATCGACGACGTAGATTTGGCCCAACCCGAGTAGCGCCAGATTTTTAATCACCTCATTCCCAAGGGCTCCTGCTCCGACAACCAAAACACTCGCATTGGCAATTTTCTCTTGGTCCCACCAACCGATCAATCGGAGCCTGGAATAGCGATCGTCATCATCAATAAATAATTCCGGCTGAGCACCGGAACTGGCTGAAGGCGATTCGGTTTCCGATGAAAATGGTGTCGATGGTTTGATTTCCAAAAGAAGGTTACCTGTTTAGCAAACGGATTAGTCGAGAAACACGATTCCTGAGCCATTGTCTTGATTCTTCGTTTTACGAGAGCCTGGCTCGACAATTTGAATTCCAGTTTCAATGATTTCAATGCCGTCCACAATCACTTCAGGCTCGACCACAGTCTTACCGACATCCGTCACCCGAGTCACCTGAACTGGTGGAGGAGTTTTTTTGACGGGCGGTGCAGCTTCTCCGGTTACTTGATCGCGGATCGATCGTTTGTCGATTGGAAAAATAAAATCAGTTTGATTTTTGGCCCACAATGCAGCTTCCCGGTTATAGGGGCTTTCAGTGTCGAAATTCTTGTATCGAATCATGTCCCACAGCATGGTCGCCATCTCGCTGAGAGTTAGACTGGGGACCCAGTGTGTACCATATCCGCCTAAACAGACCACTCCGTTGTTAGAAATATTGGGATGAAAAACAGGTGTCTGCCAAGCCAAGTTAGGGACCATTCGAGGGTAGGCAGCACCTAATTCAACCAGTACTTCGTGATGCTGAATGACGACTACATTCCCTCGACTATCTCTTCGGAATCCCGATCCTTCAAAAATCAAACGATACCGTTTGGGAGGACTCCCCTTCGCTTGAAACGAGAAAATAGTGCTTTCGGCAGACAGCTTTTTCACCGACTCGTAGTCAGCAGCCAGTCTTCGTTCTCGAGGGGATTTTCTCATGGCTAATGCAATCAATTATCAATGAACTAGCCAGCAACGATTTCGGGATACACGATCAAGTGGTCCCCTGCGCTGACGCTGGCCTGAACCAGAGTCTCATTTTCGTGCAACCGACGGCCACCTTCTTTGTGATCAAGGCTGTAACTCATCGGTTGCCCATCAGGCCCAACCATCGGCAAATTCATCTTGGTAATAATGTTGGGCAGAATTTGCCTTACGGTCACCGTATCAGCCACGACGGCCTCGACACTCTTTGCACCGGTTTGATCAAGAAAAGTAACCTGTGTCCCTTGCGGAGCGGCTGTTTCGCTCATTTTTCATCCACCCAATCTTTAAAAAAACTCGCCTCTGAGTAGTAACCTAAGGCCGCCTGCCGAATCCCATTTTAGACGATTCATCGTTGACCCATCAACGTTCTGGTCTTATTCGCCAAAGTCTTCGATTTATTTGAAACTTTGGCAAAAAATCCCCATCTGATCGGCAGCGATATCGCCCCATGTGCATTTTTAAGACGGGTGTCAGGCAGGCCGATTCGTCGGGAGTTGCGATAAGCTCCCGAAACCGAACCGTGATCATTCTTAATCCGGACGATCGCTGGCCAACTGACCGTAAATCTCAATATCTTCAAAAACCCCCCATTTTCGAACGTGCCCCCGAAGACATCCTTCCCTTTTCATTCCAATCTTCTCCAATACCCTGCCGGAAGCCGGATTTCGAGTCAGGTGATGGGCAAAAATCCGGTGAAGTCCTACCTGGGCAAATCCATATTCGACGACTGGCCCCGCAGCTTCTGTACAAAACCCTTGATTCCAATACGGCCGTCCCAACCAATAACCAAGCTCAGCATTTTCATCCGCTTCGTGCACTTCTAAACCGATAGCACCTACAAACTGCGGATCTGATTTCAACAGGATCGAAAATACATACGCCTTGCCTTGGGACCAATTGGCTTGTTGCAGCCGCACCCATTCTTCGGCGGCCCCTTCGGGGTAGGGATAGGGGATCGTACGCGTGTTGGAAGCGATTTCCTTGTCGTTGATCAAAACCTGAATCCTTTCGGCATGCTCCAGCTTGACCGGGCACAAAATCAGGCGGGCTGTTTCGATCATCAAATTTTCCACCACGTGAGTTTCTAAACAACTGGTTCAACCGGATCAATTTACCGGTACGCATTTTCGAGAGCGGTTCCACTCACGAAAGGTTCGATTCCCCTCCGATTTCTTCCCCAAACTTCGGGTCGTTCCGATTGTACAAACTTTGAGTTCCAAGCATGTCCAATATTTCGGGCCAATTTTCGCCCCCACCAATCGTAGGGCAAACATGACCTACCTTTCGATAGCGAACCGGGAATCGCCGGACAGCAGAATCTGCCTCAGGTTCGCACTTGACCCGAGAAACAAAATGAAAAACCTGAATCGTTTTATGCAGGATTCGTTTGCGACCCCAAACAATCCGAGTGTAGAACCCAACAGTTTCAAATCAATCACGGACGCTCAGTTGGCCGAGCATCTTCAAGTCAACACGTACGACGAATTTCAGTTGACCGATGCAATCCGCCCAGCTCTTGATCTAAAGATTAAGCCGAAACAGGGCTATCGACACGACGTTTACGTCGACGAAGAGTCTTCTTCACGAGTCCCAGTGGTTATGGCGTCAGCTTCAAGAGAAAGACTGTTTCCTCTGTTTATGAACCTAATCGAAAAATTAGGGTCGGTTGTGGATGTCGTATTGGAGTCCAGTCACAATCAAGCCGACGAGCAACATGAGGATCTCTACCGAGAACATATCGATATGCCGGTCCTACGCAGTATTCTATACGACTTCGAGGATCTGATTTTGAATGATGGATGTACCGGGATCGCTGTCCTAAATCCCAATACGCCCCAAGAAATTCAGTTCGAAGAACATAAACTGCTCGTCATTTACGGCAGCCCGCTTGAACATTACGAATTCGCGCTCGAAAAATTCGGTGTTTCTCAAGACGAAGAAATTCGATTCATCAGCGAAGCCGAACACATGCACTCTTCCACGGAAGAGTATGCCGAACGATTCTTTCAACTTCGAGCCGCTCTCGGATTAGATGGATCGCAGGCAGGCGAGCAAGAAAAACCTTACGAAGACCAATTCGGCGATCGCGACGACGGCGAAGATTTCGGTGGTATCTGCTAATCCGTTTATGGACTAGTGGGCGGGTGTCCGACTGAGTCAAAGTCAACTGAGTTGAAGGCAATTGAGCCGAAGTCCGTGTGGGTGAAATGTCCGACCACTCAAGTTGAACAAAGATTCACTCCTGAATCCAACCATCGTCTCCCACAAGCCAGGAGAGACGGATCAAAATTTCGTCCCACAACAGCCGCAAAAACCATTGCGTCATACTGCGCATGATCAACGCCCGATTAACTTCAACGCAGCGACGACATTCCTCCGTCGACGCCTAAAACCTGGCCAGTGATCCAGCTCGATTTCTCGCCCAATAAAAACAAAGCCGCTTCTGCCATATCATCGACCGTTCCTGTCCGCTTCAACGCATACTTTTCACCCATCGCGGCAGCTTTTTCAGCATCACTAAAAAAACGGGTCGTCAACGGTGTGTCGGTTAAGGCGGGTGCCACACAGTTAAATCTGATTTTCGGAGCCAGTTCAGCAGCCAAAGATTTTACCAGCCCCTCAACCGCTCCCTTGGAAGCAGCGATCGACGAATGCACGGCCATCCCCTGCTCCACCGCCACTGTGCTGAACATCACAACGCTGGATTGCTGAACCGCTTTCAAACCCTTAAGAGCAGCCTGTAGTAACTTCACGGCACCAATAATATTGATTTCAAAATCCTTTCTAAAATCGTCAGGTTTCAGCCCACGAAATGATCGGAGGTTAAGGCTGCCGGGTGCATAAACCACCCCGTCGATTTCGGCGGGAAGATCTCCGACGACACATTCGGGATCTGAGAAATCGATCGACAAGTGCTGCACTCCCTGCATCGTTTGCAGTTTTTCGTTGGTACGACTCAGAACTATGACGCTATTTCCAGCTGTCACCAAACGCTCAACTATGCCAAACCCAATCCCTGAACTGCCACCAGCAACGACGTAATTTTTCATTGAATTCCCGTGATCATCGAGCCATGTCTTATTCGTTTCGTATTAGCCACCACATTGAATGAGGTCAAATGATCCTGATGGCCAATCTGTGGATTCGCACCCAACATCTAGCAATGACGGGGCACCAACCGTAGACGAAGCGCTCAAATCACCCAAAAATAGTGACCTAATCCGGCAGATCCCGATTTCAACACAGCAACAAGTCTTGGAAAAAGTCCTCTTAAACGAGAATAATTAGACCTTTCGAATCCAAAACCCGATTGGTAATCTTTAGGTTCAGTAAGAAAAAACTTAAGAGGTAAATTCCAATGGCAAAGCCAAGTCACAAAGTCAAAAAAGCAAACCACGGTAAGCGACCTGCTAACAACCGAGGCCGAAAGATCAAAAATAAGAAAATCAAGACTCCATAAAACTGTTTGAGTATTTTGGCTCTGAAGAGTGTTTTGGCTCTAAATCAAATTCCATTCGATCCAGAGCAAACGTAACCCAGGCAAAGGATGTGGCTCAAAAGCGGCAACGACATTCACCCATTAAAACGATTTTGTCAGCCCAACTTCGTGTCCGAATTTTCGACATGGCATCGCACTATTCAGTCTGAAAGTTGAATAACTATCACTGAATTCAACCGCCTGCGCATCGTGATCCAAGTTTTAAACGGCATTCGTGCCGTTTTTTTTATTGTACGAGAAACCGATGGGACGACGTGCTCTTCCAAAACTTGATCCAACAATCGACTACTCTGCCCACATTGCAGAAGTGGAATCGCTCGAGAACCCATTGGATCCTCAATCGTTTTTCGACCGGCCGCAAGAACTTGAAATCGAGATCGGGAGCGGAAAAGGCCTGTTCGTTCACGACGAATCAGGCAAA
>JBCCSJ010000064.1:0-20854 GCA_039200505.1 Planctomycetota bacterium
GTTGCCGCTTCACGGACGGACAACATGGTTTTTACGCTAGGCCTTCGGCACACCTTCCACTCTTGGCGACGCGGGCTGGCCTTGGTACACTTTCCGTAATTCAGGGATCTTCCGCCTTGGTTAGGACGGTGCCGTAAAAACTTTCCGTTGTCGGGCACTAGCGTGAACTCTAATCCATACGATTCACCAGCTTCGACAAACTGCGAAGTGACACTGACGTTTTAATCACGCACACTCCGCCTTGGTACACACTTGGTTCGCCTCGTGATCCTACCGTCCACTGCGGATGTTCTCATCTCGCGGCGAGGATTGCGGACCTTAATCTGCGTCTTCACCGCTTCGGTCACAACCACGCGAGTTACGGGCGGGTCGAACGTGATGGCGTGACTTATCTTAATGCTTCGGCGGTCAATTCCGATTTCAACATTGCAAATCCACCATTTGTATTCGACATCGAAACTCGTTCACCGGTCGCCTAACATGGTTTTTACGCTAGGCCTGCGGCACACCTTAGCTATTTCGCAACCAGCCATGGCCTTGGTACAATCTCCATTGAAATAGACATCGTTCGCTTCGTTCGGGGCTGCGTTTTAAAACCTTCCGTCAGATGACGCAGATGAATGAAGAACTGCACTATTACGTCAATTTGTGCGGTGACTTCCGACGTCCAGTTTCAATCGAAGAACCATCCGGAGACGAACTCGCAGCGATTCTCGCAGATTGTCTGCCGGGCCACGGTGTCACTGTGCTCAAAAACCAGGGGGTTGAATTCTCCCACTTTCTTAGTTGCGACGTCGACGGTTATATTGTTGAGCTGATGGTCGGCGCTGAGGTTCTCGACGACACTAACAACCGTTGGTACATCCTACCCTATTCGAAACGCAATTTTTTTGGTCGCGAAACGGTGCCCGATACCGTCTACCGCAAGCTCTTGCTCGCTGTGGACGCAGTTTTACGCAGCTCGCCTAGAATTTCTGGCATTCGTTGGTTCCCTAATTTCGACACCCCTGAAAAATTGGCACTCATGCCTTTCGCTGACAGCCCAATCCGCGCGCCCGATTACGGAGACAACCTACATCCCCTCATTCGCACGTATTGGAAACTGAACGTGATTACGAGCATTTGTCTCCACCCCGCCTTCTTGGTTTCGTTCTTTCTGTTGACTGTCGTGGTGGTTGGCACATTTCCGAATGTTGGCCCCGTGGTCACAATGGTTCTATTCTTTTCTATTCTCGCTCTAATGACAGTTGTTCCATTCGTTCTTTCGGTTTTTGTTGGTCGCGAGGCCAAACGCAGAGCAAGCGGCGACTAACATGGGTGTTAAGCAAAAAATCTGCGGTCACATCCGGTCACATCTTACCACTTTGGCAATGAGGGCTAGGATTGGTACACTCTCAAGTGCTTTGTAGCAAAAAGCTTCCGTTGTCGGTCACTAGCGATTCAGTGAGTTACCATGAACCCGTGGAAAACTGCAACGATTGTGCTTGCCATACTATTCGTTGCCGCCCTTATCCTTTGGCGACAATCTGCAAATTCTGCTGGCAAGAATGCGAACTTGACCACGGCACAAGCTAGGCAGCTAGCTACGCTGAATTTAGCTATTGGTGACACACAAGCCTACCTCAACTGGTACCGCTTAAACAAAGCTGATGGCCTAACCGCCGAGGAATTCGAGCGCAACATTATTATTTTACGCAACAATTACCTGAATGCCTTTCCAGATTGGGCCAATACCCAGTTTACAATTCGACCAAATGACACATTAACAACAAAATGACTTTTACAGCATTGCCCTCAGCACACTTTTCAACTTTATCAGCGCGGCCTGTCCTTGACCCAACTTCTTATAATTCTTGCACCGTTCGCTTCGTTCGGGGCGGTGTTGTAAAAACCTTCCATTAACAGACGAATGGTTGAAGCCGTGATAGATGATTCCCGAATCGTTGGCTGCATCCTTGGGACTGCGGTTGGTGACGCCCTCGGATTACCCTACGAAGGCGTTTCGCGACAACGACTTCCCCGCTTGCTTGGTCCGCCGGACCGGCACCGTTTCCTATTTGGATACGGAATGATCTCCGACGACACGGAACACACTTGCTTGGTTGCACAATCAATTATCGCATCCGGGTCAGACGTTGACGCCTTCACACGTCAAATGGGCCGTCGCCTTCGGTGGTGGCTTGCGTCGCTTCCTGCTGGGCTCGGACGAGCCACATTGCATTCGTGCGTCAAACTCTGGTTCGGCGTTCCCCCAGACCGTAGCGGCGTGTTCTCGGCTGGCAACGGGCCAGCAATGCGATCTGCACTAATTGGTGCGTGCATTGAGGATGTCGACACTATGGTTGAGTACGTGCGAGTTTCCGCCCGCGTTACCCATTCTGACCCTAAAGCTGAGTATGGTGCAATCGCCGTTGCGCTCGCCACACACATGGGGTGCCGAGATGAAAATGTGGTTGGTAGTTCGTATCTTGAACGACTTGAGGCCCTGATTGGTTCTGATGGTGCCGAACTTATCGCGTTGCTTCGAACGGTCATCGCCAGCGTATCGGAGTGCGAATCAACGCTTGACTTTGCGATGGCAAATGGCTTTGAGCGAGGTGTGTCGGGATATACCTACCACACTGTCCCGATCGCCATTCATGCTTGGCTTTCGAATCCTCACGACTTTCGCGAGTCTGTATCATCTGTCATTCAATGTGGTGGTGATGCGGATACGACTGCGGCAATCGTGGGCGGCATCGTTGGTGCGGCTACTGGCGAATCTGGCATTCCCGAGAACTGGCTCTCTTGCATTGTTGAATGGCCTCGTTCGGTAAACTGGATGCGAAATCTGTCCGAACAATTGGCTCAATCTCGAAATGACCTAGTACCGACGAAACCAATCCAAGCAAATTTCGTTGCAACGTTGGTTCGAAATCTTGGATTCTTGGTTGTTGTCCTGTTTCACGGATTCCGACGCCTGTTCCCACCGTACTAGCTCACTCCTATTCTCCAACAACATGGTTGTTATGGTCAATCGAGACGCGGTCATGAAAGTCAAAGAAATCTGTTATCAAGACAGTGTCGCCATTTTTCTGCTTCTCGAAGAATACGAACCGTGGGGCGCGTCACGTTCAACAACGATGTCCCAAACAGTGGCACTCTCCGCCTGAATATTGTCAGCTTTGAACATCTACTATCAACAAAGGCGGACTCGGTAGGTTTTTCATTTTCACTCAGCAGATGCACGAATTAAAAAACACACCCATACGATTTAGCCTTCGGTCATTCATCATTGGGTGTATCTCCGTTTCTTTTTGCTTAACACTTTTCATTCAAGCTGCCCTCGCTGAAGGCGGATTGTTTTTCGCTCCTTACCATCTGTTAGGTGAATCCGTGCTCATGGGATTGATTATTCCCTGTCTTCTGCTGGCCCCGATTTTCGCTATTTGCCTTATCGTTTGGCTTGTGTCCTGCCCAGAAAGTCCCATTACCGTTCGCATATGTTTCGCATTGGTTGCTTTCGGTGTCATGCATTTGTTGGGGATGGGTTTCTGCCAAGAATTTTACTTTCTAGTACAGGTCCTTGCGCCAACTTCTTTTATCTTCGCTATGGTTGGTTTTGGCGAAATTGCGATCCGAAAAAATGGTGAACATATTCCAACCACTTGCTATGCAATTGGGCTTTCATTGACGTATTGGATTTTTACCGTCGGCTTGACCGCGGTAGTCGGCTAATCAAATTGGTTTTGCGCTCAGCCTTCGGTACGCCTTTCCCATCTGACAAAGCGAGGACTGGGCGTGGTAGAATTTTGATCACTCAAGAATCGCCCGCTTCATTCAGGGCGGTGTTTTAAAATTTCCGGGGGGGCGACATGGTAAATAAAGTAGAACCTTTCATTCCCGCAATTTGGAATGTCCTCCATGACGGATGCATAGAACAAATCGATGGGACCCTTCCAGGTGAGATCCGCATCGTCGTTTCCATCGAATATTTACGTGAGCGTTTTCAAGAAGATGGCGACACTTTTGTAGTTACCTTGCGCAATTGCACCGAGTTTTCGCACCGCACTTACGAACATGAGCAGGCGCCATCCGATTTAGGTACGATCGCCAATGAATCGCTATCGATCCTCAGCGCTCAAATGCATGAAAAAATATGCCGCGTCTTTACCGATGTTGGAGTCATTGAATTGGTGTGCGACGGTGGGACGATCGCCCTCGATTCGGGACGCAAAATCACACTTGAAAAACTGATTGCCGTTGCTGAATCGTACTGGGACGAATGGGAGTCAAAATCCAAATCACCCTAGTGGCTGCCTTTCGACGAGGTTCTGGGATGAATCCCTGCGGGGTAAATTTTGGAAAAAGGAAACCGTCGTGATATTATTTCAAGGCAGGACAGATCGTGGTAGTGATCTCGGAATTGTGTCTTGAAAATTTTAGTCAAGAAAAACAGATTCAATTTGGGTTTATTTTCGCCCAAGGTAGTTCTAACTTTTGGCATCGCGGCCGCCATTATCGCATTGGGCTGGTTTGTCGGTCCTTCCGGACGGGTTACCGTCACTGAATTTTCTCCTGACTTGATTTCGCATCGTACATTTACCTATTACCAGTGGTGTGGCATCCAATGCACACCCCGAGAAAAAAACGTGTGGCAGTCTGACTTTGATGCTTACCTGCATGAATCTGGCTATGTTGGTCCAACAGGAAATGATCGTTGGCATTTCATTAAAGGTTTCGCTCCAGGAATCCGTGGCTGGCACGGTCCTGCAAAACAGATGTGCAAGGCTACTGGTTGCTGGAACGGCGACGACCGGTGGGTGCGATGGTCACACGCCAACCCCGAACTTGCCGATGTGGTATGGCCGCAGGTTATCAGTTGGGCTCGGCAGGAAAACTACAATGAGATAGCGTACTTGCTGTGGATCACTGACCTGGAAAATGCAACCTCAACGGAAGAGGTGGATTCCAAGATCTTACTTTCCATCGAAAATGCGAACTTGTAGGTCCTCAGTCTGGATTACGAACGAATAAGGGCATACATCGCTTTGGGTGCCGAATTCGAATCAAAAAGTCTGCTAAAAAATCCTGTTCGTCAGTAAGGTTCGTCGATAGATCGAGTATCCCTGTCTGAAGTATTTGGGATCGGCGAAAATGCGGACCGATCGTGGACTGCGAAAAATAGAAATGCACAACTGCAATGAATAGGAACTAGCCAATGACGTCGTTGAAAGAAAAGATCGATGAGATTAAAGCTGCATTTTCAACAAAGGCACCTGATGCAGCCAAAAAAATCATGCATGATGCCACTGAGGCTCTCAAAAATAGTGGAAAAGTGGAGGCAGCAATTCAAGTTGGCTCAAAAATTCCAAGTTTTGAACTGAAAGATAGCGAAGGGAATTTGGTAACGTCGCAACAGTTACTGAATTCTGGGACACTTGTGTTGAGCTTTTTCCGGGGCCACTGGTGACCTTACTGTGTCGCGGAGCTGGACGCTCTTAATGGAATCGTTGACTCATTGCGTGAAAACTCGGCCGAGCTTGTCGTCATTTCACCCCAACTGCCTGAGCATAGCGTGAAACTGATCCAACGACATAAATTAGATTACAAAATACTGCATGATAATCGGCTGACCGTGTCCGATAGTTTCGGTTTAACCTATGAACTGCCGAACGAATTGACTAGTGTCTACGCTCAATTTGGTATCAACGTTCCCGATTCGAATGGGACAGATTCGTGGAAAGTACCTATGCCAGCGCGGTATATCGTCAGTTCCACTGGTGAGGTACGCTATGCTGACATCAACGCCGATTACACCGTGCGACCCGAACCGGAAGAAACACTCGACAAAGTTCGGCAGTTATAAGGCCCGATTCACCAATGCGAGATAGAGATCATTGCGGGATCAAACTCCCGCCATGAGCGGTTTCAGGCAAAAAGCCTCTCGCTGGTGAGTTGTCTTTGCGGGTGTTGAAGTTCGCCTTTTTAGACCAAGCCGGACGCCTGTTAGGATCCTGCTTTTTTCAGTTGAACCGCAGCGTTTTTACATGAAGGCAACTCCGGGTTACTAAATTCAAGCCGATACCACGAATGTTGCCTAGCCAAAATGGAGTTCGTTAACTTTTTGTTTCCGAGTCTTCAGAATCCGATTGGTCAGAATCGGCTTCAGAAGTTGTAGCCGATGCTTCGTCGGAATCCGCTTCAGATGGTGCCTCGTCGCTGATTTCTGCGGATGCTTCCTCAGATGCCACTTCATCTTCGACTTCGGAAGTTAACGCTTCGTCATCCCCGGTCTCGTCGTCATCGACGGTTTCGTCGTCATCAACGAAAGCTGGTTTTTGACTAGACTGCTTGACGCGGTCATTTTCGCCGACGAATTCGAGGATCGCCTGCAGCCCAGCGTCGCCTAATCTAGGAAACGCCATTTTCAGAATTCGGGTGTAACCCCCGGGCCTGCTTTCGAATCGAGGTGCCACTTCCTCGAATAAGATCTCGACGGCTTCTTTGTCTCGCAGCATTGCAAAAACTCTGCGTCTCGCATTTACTGCGGGTGCCATCGCGGCATTCCACTTTTGCCAAGTATCGCTTTCCCGCCACTGCTTCCAGGCTTCGGTGTTGCGTTCCGCATCGACGGCGAACTCTTCTGCCGCTCGTTCGTGAGGAATCGCTTTTTTGGCGATGGTGATGCACTTTTCGACCAACGGACGGACTTCTTTTGCTTTATGCAATGTGGTGACAACCCGTCCTTTGTACTGCGGCGGGTTGACCGGAGTGACTCCGTCAGACTGGGTCAAACCTTCGTAGTATTCACTATCACGCTCGGTAAGAAACAAACTGGATGCCAGATTCCTGAGCATCGCCTTACGATGACTCGAGGATCTGCCCAAACGTCTACCTTTTTTTCTGTGCCTCATCTGAACACCAATTTGCCTGTTTCAAGTATGCTCACTTGGAGCGTCGTTATATAAAGTTTTGACCGAGTAGTGATCTTTGGTACGTCTCGATCAAGAAATCTGGGGAGCGGGTGGGACCTTCATTCCTAAATGCAACCCAAGCTCGTTTAGAAGTTGGCGAACTTCCACCAAAGTCGTTTCGCCGAAATTGCGAATCTCCATCAATTGATCTTCGGTTCGTTGAACTAATTCTCGAACTGTTTGAATGCCCGCATACTCAAGGCAGTTGCTGGCTCTTACTGAAAATCGCAGTTCAGCGATTGGCATGTTAAGCTTTGCTTCCAGAGCAGCGTCGATTCCGCCTTTACTGCGTGGCTGGGAATGAACTTGCGAGCCGAGTTCGGAATATTGAACGAAAGGGTTGAGATGCTTTCGCATAATTTTTGCGGACTCAACCAAAGCCAGTTCGGGTCGAACCGAACCGTTGGTCCAAATTTCGAGAGTCAGTTTGTCATAGTTTGTCTTTTGTCCAACTCGTGTTTCTTCCACGTCGTAGCGAACACGAGTAACAGGACTGTAAACGGCGTCAATCGGAATGATTCCAACTTCGTGATCCCGACCGCTGTGTTCGGTCGCTGGGACGTAACCCCGACCGTTTTCGACAACCATTTCCATCATGAAATCGACATCGTCCGTAAGCGTTACCAGGGTGTGATCGCTGTTGATGATGTTGACCTCGCCGCCCGTTTGAATGTCAGCCCCTGTAATTGGGCCGGCAGACGATTTTTCGACGGTGATGACTTTCATCTGGTCAGTGTGGTTCTTGACCACCAAAGACTTGACGTTCAAAACGATGTCGGTGACATCTTCTAGAACACCAGGGATCGAAGAGAATTCATGATTGGCTCCTCGGATCTTCAATTGAGTCACAGCACTTCCTTGAAGACTGGACAACAGAATGCGACGTAGGCTGTTTCCGACTGTCGTACCAAAGCCTCGCTCGAACGGTTCAGCGGTAAACTTTCCGTAGGTCGGGGAAAGTGTGGATCGATCGCACTCAACAACGCTTGGTAATTCCAGGCCGCGCCAACGAATGTGCATAGGGGATCTCCGTCTTACTCGGTTTACTTTTTAAGAAACGGGCCGACAATCCAATTCGCCGGCTTTCGATAATTTTGGTGCTACTTGTTCGACGTCTGGGCGGTTTAACAACCAACCCAAGCCGTCAAACGCGTCGTTTTTTCCGTGGCCGACAACCATTGTGAGGGATCGGTGTACAATCCTCAATTGACTTGATGTTTAGGCCAGCCGCTTGCAATGCCGTAATCGCACTTTCTCTGCCACTCCCGGGTCCTTTAACTCGAACATCAATTTCCTTGACTCCGAATTTCAACGCTTTTTCGGCCGCCTGCTGGGCCGCGCTCTGTCCCGCGAAAGGGGTGCTTTTACGGCTTCCTTTAAATCCACAGGTTCCCGCACTTGCCCAGCAAAGAGTTTCCCCCTTGGTATCTGTGATGGTTACCGTTGTGTTATTAAAAGTTGCTTGAATGTGTGCGACCCCGTAAGTGACATTTTTACGGACCCGACGTTTCTTAGATTTTGCCACGTTAATTTATCTCCACTTGGAATAACAGGAATGATCCTGCATTCACCTACTTGAGGTCCTTGACACCTTTTTTACCCGCAACTGTTTTCTTAGGACCTTTTCGGGTCCGTGCATTGGTTTTGGTCCTTTGACCGCGAACCGGCAGTCCAACACGATGGCGAATTCCGCGATAACATTTGATGTCACGCAACCGCCCGATGTTTTGCTGGATTTGTCGCCGAAGTGGACCTTCCACCACATAGTCCCGCTCAAGGATCGCAGTAATTCGACTGATTTCTTCGTCGGTCAAATCACGAGCCTTTTTATCCAATTCAATTCCTGCCTTATGGCAGATATCGCGAGATGTCTGGTTTCCGACACCGTAAAGATAGGTCAATGAGATGACCGTTTTTCGGTCATTCGGAATGTCTACACCTAATACACGTGGCATGAAAATACCTTCTTGCGTTGACCGCTTGTCTTAAAAAAAGAACAGCGAATTGTATCAACCTGTTGCTTGTTGGGTAACGAATCAAAAAACCAGCAAGTGCCCGTGGTTTCCAAGAACCGACCATCCGGTCCAAGACGAACACTTGAAACGAAATCAGCCCTGGCGCTGTTTGTGGCGAGGGTTCGAAGTGCAAATGACGAATACTCGTCCTTTTCGACGGACTACTTTGCAATTCTCACAAATTCGTTTAACGCTTGCGCGGACCTTCATCGCTGGTTTCTCGCCAATATTTGTCTTATTTAAAGCCCATCAGTATAGAAATTTCTGGTCAAAACATACAAGGGCCAATTTTTTGTCTTTTCCAGAATTCCAAGTCGGCGACCTTGAGCCACCAAAGTTTGGACATCCCAGCCAAAAAGCGGGAGATTTGTCCCTTTTCTATCGGGTAAAAAGCGACGGAAGTACCGCTTTGGTTGATACAAATTCAAAAAATTCCGATCTGTCTTGAGTTATCCACTCATACCAACTGTCCGCAACCGTTCACTGCCAGCCCTTTTACGCTAGCGAACTTCTGAGACCACCAAACTATGGTTCTCGCCGCCAATACCTGAATTCGTGCAACTTGCCAAAATCCTCCCTGATCCGAACTTTCGCCAGCCTTTCGCTAATCCGAAATCAGACCGTAACCGATACATCTTCACAGGATATTGTCCGTGAACAGGTTGACGAATGCGCGCTGAAAACTCCGATTTGCGAATACCTTTTGGGATTCTCGCGTTGTTGCTGATCGCTGCTGGCTTGCTCGCGCAGTGGGAAATATCAACTCAGCCGGAAGGACTTAAGTCGATCGCAGAACCAACGATTCAGCCAGTCACCTACCAAGAGCCAGTACCGCGGTTCAGCCAAAGATCAGCCGGTGGCCCAACATTCAATCCAAATGGAGCCATCCCATCGACATCGAACCAACCGATTACTCAACCGACAGGGAATCGGAAGGCATCCCGTTACCCACTGCTGGATTCCCCTACACCACGGCAACCGACTCGAGACCCCGACAATCAGTTTCAGCCTGACCCATCCAATCAATCAAGCTGGATTCAATCTCACCGGCCGAGTCATTCAACGGGACCAGATAGACAAGAATTAAAGCAGGCGCTGGAGAGGCTAAAACAATACCAGGCAGCCGCTAACGATCCCGAGCAACGTCGCGAACTAGGTCTTTCGGATGACGATGTCCAGCTTTTGCAAAACTTGCCAGAAATCTGCACAACCGAAACCGAAGGTTTGAATCTCGAAGATGTCGTTCCTGCTCAAGCAAGAATTGAGGAGCGTGCACGGTACGACGAACAAGTCGTCCAGGCATCGGCTCAGTTTCGATGGCCTGACAATACGCCTGCCATAGAACTCGATCCGGAAGCGAAACCACAGATCCTAGCCCGGCCGAGACAAATGCTGGACCGCAATCTTGAAAAGGTGGTCGGCCGAAAAATTGGATCCAGTGGAATACGCGAAGACTGGATCCCTCATTCGGTGGACGTTCCTCCTGAGGCCTGGGGAGACGGCAAAGAGGATCCGCATTTGAAAATCTATTCTAGAACGGCGTTTCCATCCGCTAAAGATTGCGCGCAGTGCCACAAACAGATCTACGAAGAGTGGGCCTCCTCAAGCCACGCCTACGCTTCGATCTCGCCCATGTTTCATAAGTTCGAAAATACCATTAACCGATTGGCTCAAGGCACGATCGGTTATTTTTGCTTACGATGTCACGCACCAGTTGCAACGACGATGGGGCTTCGACGCGACCAGGCCATTTGGGATGGGCCGAGAGTTTTTCGCGAAGGCGTTACCTGCGTTGCTTGCCATCGAGTCAGCGTTCCCTACACCAAAGCAGATGGCGAGCGTCGCATCGAGCCCGGCGATTTGTTTGCTCCAGTTTATGGAAGTGGCGATGGTCGAGGCGTTGAGATTGCTAATAAATACAATAAGTTTTTTAAGATCAAAAAAAATCGAAACGACAAAAACCCCGGGCAAGCGATTCACAGTCGTTCCATCCAATTCGAAGAACTTTCCAAGTCTTCGTTTTGCATGTCCTGCCATCAAGTCGCCGTCAAACCTGGGATCAAACTGGAAGTTGTATGGGACCAGTACCGAGCGTCCCCTGCGTACCGGGACGGAGTGACTTGCCAAGACTGCCACATGGGGAAAGTTCCAGGTGTCGATGCGGGATATTCTGTCGGACCGGGAGCGGTCGTCGACAACAAAGTGATCAACGCCGAAAAGAAGCATTCCAATCATCTGTTTTATGGGCCGGGGTATTCGATTGCTCATCCTGGTGTTTTTCCTGACACGATCGAGGCGGATCGGTGGACGGTTAACCAATGGCTCGAGTTTGATTGGCGAGCCGGATGGGGGACCGATGAATTTGAGGATGCCATTGCTGATGGAAATTACAATTATTATTTCCCGCCCACCTGGCAAAATATTGACGATCGTTATGACGCCCGTGAAATCGTCGATGCCAACTTGAAGAAGTTGGAATATAAACGAGACATTCGTCGACAATTGCTGGAAAACGGCTCAAAACTGGACGGCCCCTTCTTTTCTCGAGACCCTGCGATCGGCAAAGAGCTAGTCGTTCGATATTGCATTTCCAACATCAATCCTGGTCACAACATGCCCAGCGGTTCCCTGGGTGCCCAACCTCAAATCTGGGTCAATGTCGTCCTGATCGGTCCCACCGGGCAAAGACTGTGGGAATCCGGTTATCTCGATTCGCATGGTGATCTTTGTGACAACCACTCGTTGGATGTCCTAGCGAGGACCTACCCACTAGATACCCAACTGATCAATTTCCAAACCAAGTTTTTGACCACAAATGTCAAAGGAACGGATCGCGAAATGTACCTACCGGTGAATTTCGATTTCGATCAGTTACCTTTTCTTAGGCCTGCTCCTCAACCTGTGACGGTTCAGAACCATCCACCGTTTATTCGGATGGAAGGCCATTCGCTTCCGCCGCTGGGATCGAGAAACATCAAGTATGTGGTACCAGCCCGATTGATGCAGATTCCTGGGACCTATCGCCTTTCGATCCGCATGCGTAGCCGAGCGGAACCGATTTATTTCATGAGGTTTTGTGACTCAACAGAAGAAATGAAGCGGTCCATGAACGAATGGATTTGCGATTTTCACGTGAGCACCGTAGCATTCGAGGTAGACTAACGGACGTGTTTCAAGCCCGTTACAACTGGATCAACAAACTATCGACCAAGCAATATCTGTTTGTTGGAATCGGTATCGCTGTCGCAGCATTCATTTTGGTTTTGCCAAACATTCATCGCCCAAAAACTCGACTTAAAGACCAGTGGGACTCACTAAACCAATTCCAGGAAGAATTGAAGTCGCACGATCTCGCTGGCACCGCATCGGATCGCTCAAGACTACTTTTGGGGTCAAACTCCCGAATATCCAGTGGCGAAATCTCGATAAGACCATTCCCCGAAATGGACGAACAATTTTTTGCGATTCCTCATCTGCCCGAAAACAGAATTTCCAGCCATGCGTCTGAAGTGATGACTTCTCAGGCCGCTCGATACGTTGACACCCAGGCCAAAAGTCCTCGACAGATTTTATCCAGCGATCAGCGCATCGATCATCAGAGTTCTGGCCGTCGAAAAAATATCTCCTCGAGTAAAATCCAGTTCAATGACTCAACAATCCAAAATGATTCACAAACCAGACTTACACAGTTTGACAGCGAGGATGGTCAAGTTCGATCTTTGTTGAGCGACGATTCGGATTACCCAGCCCCAACAGCGGTACCCCTAAAGAACCCGGGAGATGTTGCCCCAAGTATCCGCAGCAATCAACCCAGTTCTTATCAAAACGATTTTGTTACACCAACACAAGCAGAGATAGGGAATTTGTCTTCGACTCCCAAATCACTTACAGATTCGGGTCAGGTCAAGGTAGAGCCGAACCAAGCAGTGATGTCGAAAGGAGTGTTTTCAGCAATACCTCAATCAACGCCAGTCAATTCGTTTCCTGACAATCAGTTTGATAATTCTGGGTCTCCTGTGCGAGTCGCCGCTAACCCCGAACCGATTTGGGTTTCCCCTCAAGTCAAAAGCAAGAACGATGTGTTGCCCAAAACTTTGATCAATGCCGACAAGTACGTGCTGGCCGACCAACCTCAAGCAGGAGATCATTACAAAAATGATGACCCAATCACTGATTCGAGGGCTCATTTGATTGAGGATATCGTCGACGATTTTAGTCCTACACCGACGCATCCCGAGCTGGCCTATGAGCCAGTCGACCAGATGAATATCTACCAAGGCAAATCCCTGTACTCCAATCAACGCCCAATCTTAGAATTGGGACGCCCTTGGTATCAGCTCGGACAATTGAGTCCGGGGTATACGTTTTTTGGGAAGCATAACAATATCACGCCGCAATTTTTGCTTTATGGTGATTATCGTGTTGCGGCGGCTTCCAATACGCAGAATGGAAACAATGTGACGCAGATTGCTCACGAGCTAAACCTGGAATTCGACTTAAAGATTACTAGCACCGAACGGTTTCACTGGTTTATGGCCCCGCTGGATAATGGAGCCCAAAATACCCGATACCAATTTGATGATGACCGGGCGTATCTCGAGTACGACGCCGATATCGATTTCGGATATTTTGAAGGGGATATGGGAGCGATTGTCGGCGGGGCGATCGGAGAAACACTACCGTTTGATTTGCCCTTTGCCGTCGGCGTCTTTCCTCTCATCATTCAAAATGGCGTCTATCTTAACGACGCATTTTTGGGGGCCGCGGTCACGGTACCAGCTAGAAACAGCGCAAAGTTTGACATTTCCAACATGGATTTTACGCTGTTGGCTGGTTTCGACAAAATCACCAGCGACGCATTTCCTGGGGACGATAGCGCCGCCAAGATGTACGGATTTCTTTCGTTCATCGAAGCTTTGAACGGGTATTTCGAAATCGATTACTTGTTCTTCGATGATCGGACGGCCTTCGAAAGAAGTTACCACAACATTGGTTTTGGCTATTCTCGCCGATTGGGAAGGCTGCTTTCGCATTCAACACGGATCATTGTCAACGCAGGACAAAGCACTCAGTTTACCGAAAATACAGCCGACGGAGTTTTGCTGTTGTCTGAGAACTCATTGATTACTCGATCGCCTTCGACTTTCGTTCCTTACTTCAACTTTTTTGCAGGATTTGACCGCCCCCAATCTGCAGCTCGAGCCGGCGCTGCCGGGGGCGTATTGGCCAACACGGGTATCCTGTTTGAATCTGATGGAATTACGGGATACCCCACGTTAGATGCAACCGCTAACGACGCTTTCGGTGGTGCGATTGGTTTGAACATTCTAGCCAAAGATTTCAGTCAACAATTGATTTTAGAAATTGCCGGATTAGGTGTTCATGGCAACGACGCCACTCGCAACGCACCGGGAGCCCAAGGCGGGGTCGGTTTTCGATACCAACTGCCAATCACCAACGCGGCGCTGTTAAGGTTTGATGGGATGGTAGGATTTCTTGAAGACCAAGAAGACGTACGCGGAATTAGAGTCGAATATCGGCACAAATGGTAATCCGATTATCCGGGAGAATTTTCAAGCGATCTCCATAGGTACCAGCAGGCAATGGTTTCGTAGGGCTGCCATTTTTGAGCCACTTTTTCAATCTGTTTGCGATCTGGCAAGTTACCAAAACCATAATGGGAAGCAACTGCATTTTTGATTCCCAGATCATCGACTGGCAAAACATTTAAACGAGCCATTGAGAACATCAAGAACATCTGGGCGGTCCACACGCCGATCCCTTTGACCTGCACCAGTTCATCAATAATTTCTTGGTTTGTTTTGCGATGCATCTGCTCAAGGACTACTTTGCCCCGGTGCACTTTATTAGACAAATCGAGAACGTAAGTCGCCTTTTGTCGCGACACGCCCAATTCTCTCAGTTGTTCCACGCTATATTGGGCCAAACGTTCTGCGTTTACCTTTTGATCCGGAAAACTGTCGACAAGTCGCTGTTTGATTGTCGCGGCCGCTGCTACCGAAATCTGCTGCGAGATGATAGAAAACACGAGGGTGGTAAAGCGGTCTCGCCGAGCTTTTGCAGTAAACGGCCCCACTTGATTGATGATTGCGTTCATGATCGGATCGGATTTGCAAAGGTGCTCGCACGCGGTTTTGATCTGTTGGCGATAAAAAGGCATGGCGGATACCCGATTAAAAGCAAAACCAGCGCGGCCATCGCATACCGATTTACGCTGGAAACAAAGGGGAATATGATCAAAGCATGACCGAGACATCGTATCATCGCACGACGGAAAAAGAACGCAGGGAACTGGAAAATCTATCCCGCCCCGACCTCGAAGCGATTCAGTTTCAGAAATTAGAAACGCTGCTTCAAAAAATTCTTCCTGACAACCCGTTCTACGCATCTAAATTCAATGGTGTTGCGCGTCCGATCCGATCGATGCAAGAACTGGAAATGATCGAACCAACGACCAAAGCTGAACTGATTGATAATTCTGACTCCGCAGGATTCGCGCGAAATCTAACCTATCCGATCGATTCTTATTCACGTTTTCATCGTACCTCGGGCACCAGTGGTCGACCGCTTATTGTGTTAGACACGCCTGCGGATTGGGTCTGGTGGAAGGAGGCGTGGCAGTTTGTTTTGGATCATGCCGGAATCACGCCCCAGGATCGCGTGGTCATGGCATTCAGTTTTGGTCCCTTTATCGGTTTTTGGAGTGCGTTCGATGCAGTGGCTGAACGCGAATCCCTGGTCGTCCCGACCGGAGCGATGGGAACCCAGGCTAGAGTAGAGTTGATCCGAAATGTTCAGGCGACGACAATTTTTTGTACACCCAGCTACGCATTGCATATGTCCGAAGTGATGCGGCAAAACGAAATCGACCCCAACGATTTAGCAGTCGATAAAATTGTCGTCGCCGGGGAACCCGGAGGTTCCATTCCCGAAATTCGGGAGCGAATCGAAGATGCCTGGAACGCCAAAGTCATCGACCATGCCGGAGCATCCGAAGTGGGTCCCTGGGGGATCGCCGACCAGCGGCAACGCGGAATTTACATCAACGAGTCCGAGTTCATCGCCGAGTTTCAATCGGTTGAAACAGGGTTACGCGCGAACGAAGGAGAGCTATCGGAATTGATATTGACTTGCCTTGGTCGATCAGGAAGCCCAGTGATTCGTTATAAAACAGGTGACCTTGTCCGCCCTCGATGGCAGCTGAATCAAGAGTGTCAATTTGTGATGCTTGAAGGAGGAGTGCTGGGGCGAACCGACGACATGATGATCATTCGAGGTGTCAATGTCTTCCCAAGTTCAATTGAGGCGATCCTTCGTCGTTTCCCGGAAATCCTGGAATACCGTATAACGGCTTACCGAGAATCGTCGATGGACCAACTTAAGATTGAAGTTGAGGACGAGTTGGGCCAGCCGGAACGAATTAAGTCTGAATTGGCGATGCAACTTGGCTTTCGTGTCGAAGTCGAAACGGTTCCAATTCACAGCCTGCCAAGATTCGAACTTAAAGGAAAAAGGTTCATAGACCAAAGATGATCCTCTCTCAAACTCCCCAATGGGTGAATGAATGTCGGAATCAATTTCCCGCATTCGAACGCCAACTCAACGGCCGACCGGTGATTTATTTCGATGGTCCTGCCGGCACACAAGTTCCGCGTTGTGTGGCCGATGCGATTTCAGATTATCTTTTTCATCGCAACGCCAATCATGGCGGATTGTTTGCAACCAGTATCGAAAGTGACAAATTCCTTCATCACGCCCATCAAGTGCACGCTGATTTTGTAGGTGCTAAAGATCCTTATGAAATTGCGTTTGGCCAGAATATGACTTCGCTGACATTCGCTTTTTCGAGAGCCCTGAGTAAGACTTGGAAACAAGGAGATGAAATCGTGGTTACCGCACTGGACCACGATGCCAACATCACTCCCTGGGTCATGGCTGCCGAAGAGGTGGGCGCGACCGTCAAATTTGTCAACTTCAAAAATTTCGACTATTTGTTAGATATTGACCACTTGGACGATCTGCTTTCGGAAAAAACGAGGCTGATCGCGGTCGGCTGTGCGTCCAATGCAACCGGTGGAATTAACCCGGTCAAACAGATTGCTGCTAAAGCAAAACAGGTTGGAGCCCAGGTCTATCTCGACGCAGTCCATTTTGGTCCTCACGGGTTGATCGACGTCGAAGATTGGGGCTGCGATTATTTAGCCTGTTCTAATTACAAATTTTTTGGGCCCCATCTGGGAATGTTGTGGGGACGTCGCGAATTGATGGAAGAATTAAGCGCGTTCAAAGTCCGACCTGCTGAGGATACGATTCCCGGAAAGTGGATGACCGGTACTCAATCCCATGAATCGATCGCCGGCGGAACCGCCTGTATTGAATACCTTGCCGACTTGGGGCGACAAATTTCAGGCGATAACAACCTGAATTTAAGGGATGGATTAAGAGCTGCATTTACTGGGATCAACGATTACGAAAAAAGTCTTTCGGCTCGGATGATCGAATGCTTCGCCAGCATTGCAGGAATTGAGGTTTTCGGAGTCACCGATCTTGATCGTCTTGATCAACGCTTCCCCACGTTTTCGATTCGACACGCTTCCATTCCCCCGGCAACTCTTGCGAAGGCCTTGGGCGAAGAAGGAATTTTCGTTTGGAACGGAAATTATTACGCCCTCGAATTCAGCCAAAGAATGGGATTCGAACCGGACGGGATGGTCCGTATCGGTGCGGTTCATTACAACACAATGGAAGAGATTGAGCGGTTGCAACAATCACTCGGTAAAATTGTCAGCACTTTGGCGTGAGTTCGGCAGTCGAAATTGGATTTTGGAACTGAGTGGATGGGAGCAAGTTCAACGCCAATGACACTTCTATTAAAATTGACGTTCCTTAGTTTAGAGTCCCTGTAAATGCGACCAACTTCGCCGGTTAGAATGCGTGAAGAAGAATGGCCAAAATAGAATATGTATCCTACCCATTTGGAAAAAACGAAAGACCGCTGCTTGATTGTTCGCTGGGAAGATGGCGTCGAGCACAAGATTCCGATTCGGTTCCTGCGAGATCATTGCTGCTGTGCGAAATGCACCCGCGAAAAAGAACCAGATGATTTGGCCAGCGAATCTGCGTCAGGCCAGTTGCCAGTGCTTTCGCTGGCTCAAACCATGCCTCTGGACATTGATAAGATGGTTCCTGCAGGCAACTATGCCTACAACATTCAATTTTCAGACGGACACAGTTCGGGTATCTACACTTTCGAATTCTTGAGATACCTTGGCGAACGGCAATCCTAAGGACTCGCCAGAAATTGGGTTACCGGCTAGCGTCACTGAAAATTCGATTTTTTGTGGGTTATTCACTAAGCAAGCCGGTAAATAGATGTTTCGCGAGTACTAAGATTAACCGATCGCTCGAATCCATCGGTTATCAAAATTTCTTGAACCGTTCCAGTCGGACGCGCACTAACTGACCGATACCATGCCGGACTGATGGTGTTTGCCTAACAAGTATTCGATGGCGCCATCATTGGGGTAGACGTCCCTCAGTTTCATTAATCTAGCAATGGCATTCGAATCTTGTCCATTCGAAAATTCAGTGAGGGTCAAGTGATATTGCTGTTCGTAATAATCGGTAGGAACTTGCCCTTGGTCTTCAAACACTTGAAAAACCGAAACCTTGGACTTAAATCCCTTAACCGAAACACTGTCCAGGAGACGTGTCGGAAATGTGACTCGATCGGCAGTTTCCTGCGAAATCAAAATTGGAACCCCTGCCTGTTTGGTGAGGGTTTCAAGCCGGCTTGCCAGATTGACCACGGATCCTCGGGGACCATATTTTAATCGGTCTTTGCTACCGGAATTGCCGACCATGGCCATGCCCGTGCTGATGCCAATCCCAATGTTAATCTCTCTCTCCAAACGGTCCTGCCAAAGTTGATTCAACCCTTTCAGGCAATTCAACAATTCGAAAGCAGTGTGACAGGCAAAATTGGGATGCTCTTTGTTTTCGATGGGAGCGTTCCAGAATGCTGAAATGCCGTCTCCATAAAAATCAATGATGACGCCATCGAAATCCGAAATCACATGACTGAATTCATCCATAACGTTGGAAAGCAACTCGTAGGTGAGTTGGGGGCCGATCTGTTCAGCGATGGTTGAAAAACCTCTCATGTCCGCAAATAAAACGGACACTTCCAATTTACGGCCCTGAAGAAATTGGGGATTGGAGTGCAGTTTCGTCGCGACTTTGGGCGGGAACACTTGCTCCAGCAAAACTTTAGATCGAGTCGCTTCCGCTTCGGTTGCCAGCCGGATCACTCCCGACGCGATAGAATCAGCAACGACTTGGGCGAACTTCGCTTCAAGACAACGGATCCCACGCCGGTGATTCCTTTGATTCAAACTTCGAAATCCGTACAGAATCCCGTACAGTGAATCACCGACAGGAATTGGACTCACAACAGCACTATGTAATTCGCCGTCCAGTTCCAGGGAGTCACAGATTTTCCCATCGTGAAAAATAGTCGCATTCGATTCGACTGCCTTGTCAACCAACTCCTTCCTGAAACAAATTCCGTGGTCGGCAAATGGGATGTAGCTGGCAGCGATCTTCCAGCCTTCCGGAGAGGGGACTAGAACAAAGCCACCATCCATGCCACCGGGATTGAATAGAGCCCGGCAGGCCAATTGAAATAGTTCATGACTCCCAGCGACCGCTTTTTGAAGGGTACTCAAGGATTCGAACCAGGCAGTCAGTGTCGCAGCACCTGGGGCGATCTGGTCGTCGGCCGTCAGTGCATTACCCCAGTGATTGCTCCCGATGTTGGGCAGCGTATCCAACGTTTGATCGATGGAACTGACGAGGGAACTGTCGAAGACCTGGAATTGGGAATTTTCTACCCGAAAGGAGATCGGCAGATCCAGAATGACTTTTCTGCCGCGGTGGATCCTCGGACCATCGTCCACTGCAATACTATGCCCGAAATTGGTAAGCGAAATCTGGGGACTTTTGTGACCTATGACCTGTTGAATCTCAAATTGCACATCAGAAAGATCATCGTCCCGAACGTGGAAGAATTCGGTCGGGTCAATTTCAGGCTGAAGTGATGCCAATTGCTGACAGTTGCCCGCAAAAACTCGGTCAACTGCCTCTCTAAATTCGTGCTGTTTCGGGTTTAAAACAAAAATCGACAACATTGCAAATGCTCGAACGTCCAAGTTCCCAAAGTATAGGTCGAGTTATTCCGTGGCTTTTAGGAAATCTTAAGGAATCCCTCGGGATCGCCGATCCAACCGATTGATTCTTCGAAATCTGCGCGACGATTGGACTAACGATAATAACGGTAAATTGAATTAAAGGATTTGTCCGGGCTCAATGAATTCGGTTTTATTCATTTGTGGAATTGCACTTTGCGTCGCTGGAACGCTTCCGATCGCACAATGGACTATTCTGGGATGTAAGAGTGCCCGCGAACGCCAAAGGAATTTAGAAGACCTGCGGTAAATAATCCAAAAGAAAATCGGCCAGTCACAGAAGAGAAAATCGCCTGCCGTTGGAGCAGAAGGGAACTGGAACGGTTTCCGACTGTTTGAGGTCGATCGATTAAACCGAGAAACGCCAACCTGCACTTCGGTTTATCTTAAACCGGTAGATGGCCGACCTATCGCTGACTTTAAACCAGGGCAACATCTCACACTCAAGTTGAATATTCCGGGGCAGCCCAAACCTGTGATCCGATGTTACTCACTTTCCGACGCACCTGGAAAGCAATACTACCGTATCACAGTCAAAAGAGCGTCGCATCCGCCCAATCGACCCGAACTTAAACCAGGTACGGCAAGTAGTTTTATCAACGAAGGATTAAAGGAA